>JBDUBZ010000245.1:0-6366 GCA_040003745.1 Terriglobia bacterium | reverse complement strand
CGGCAATCAGGCGTGGATGGCGGACAGGCGATTTACTCGATGCTGGCGATTCTGTTCCCCGCGGCTGCGGCGAACCCAGGATGGCAGTGGATCTGATTCCCCGCGTTCTGGCTGCTGAATATGGCTGTGGTGTGGCGCGTCATTCAGACGCACCGGCGGGATGATCACGGGTGTCGCGGCACTTCTGATGATGCCGTGGAAACTGCTGACCGACTTCAACAGCTACATCTTCGGGTGGCTGATTGGGCACGAGTACCGGAACGGCGTGAACGGCCGGGCGCTGCCGGCTCTCGCCGCGAGAGTAGTTGTAGCGATTGTGCCAGCACTGCGTTGGCTCTACGATTATGCCTGGTTTGTTGGATTCGCAGTGTCAGGGCTGGTCTATTTCGCGGCGATGCGTCGCAAGCCATTCTGATTGTTGAGATCTTTGTCCCTGAGGTATAAGATTGCGTCGTGAACAGACGAACCGCGCTCGCCCTCCTGGCCTCTACCCTTGCCAGGGCCGCCGACCGAATCCCGGCCAACAGGAACGTCAAGTGGGCCCTCGGTTCTAATCTCTGGAACTATTTCCCGCGCGTTCCTTTTACCGACATTCTCGACGTCATGAAGGACACCGGCTTTATCGGCGTCCGGGTTACGCAGTTTCCACAGATCCTGAAGACCTATGACATGACCACCGAAGGGCTCCGCAAAGAGGTGGACAAGCGCGGCTTGAAGGTCATTACCATTTCCTTCAACGGGTTGGCTCAGGACGCCGAACAGCGGCCCAAGGTGTTCGCAGACGCCAAAGTGGCCATGAATTTCCTGAAAAATTTTGGCGCCAACCTGCTGGTGGTGTTTTCGCCCAACCGCAAGTATCTGTCTGACGAATCATTCAAAGTAATGTGCGAAACCTACAATCAGCTGGGCGATATCGCCGGTGAGATGGGCTTCCGGGCTGGCTTGCACAACCACATGGATCAAATGGTCCAGACGCGGGAAGAAGTGGACCGGTGCATGGCGATGACCGACCCTAAAAAATTCTGGCTCTCACCCGATACGGCGCACCTGCACCTGGCCGGCTGCGATTCGGCCCAGACCCTCGAAAAGCACAAGAGCCGGCTCATGATGATGGATTACAAGGACGCGAAGAAGACCGATGCGAAGAGTTTCCGGGACGATATCTTCGATCTTGGCGATGGAGACATCGATTTTCCGGCATGTCACCGGGTGCTGAAATCTATTGCCTATAAGGGATGGATTTGCGTGGATCTCGATACGGCGAGAAAAGGCCCGCGTGCGAGTTATGAACGGTCGGGGACGTATGTGGTGAATAAACTGGAGCCGATTTACCTGTAATCGCCGCGCTCAAATGTTGTACATAATCGAGTCGGCGCCGGCTTTCCCGGCATCCACCTGACGCAGCAGATCGGCGAGGGTCGTCCGGTCCAGGACGTCGGAAATGGCATCGCGAACACGCCTCATGATGATCCGCGTGCCACAGTTCTCCACGTCCACGCATTCCTCGCAGGCCCGGAATGCAGTCTCGCTCGCGCAGGGCAGCGGAGCCAGCGGGCCCTCGATGATGCGAATGATGGAACCAATGGTAATAGCCGAGGGCGGACGGCTGAGTTTATAGCCACCCTTACGGCCCATCTTGCTCTCGACAATACCCCGGCCTTTGATGTCGAGAAGAATTGCTTCCAGAAATTTAATGGGAATCGATTCCTCGCGCGCGAGAGTTCCGATCATGATGGGCCCTTCGCGGTACTTCCGGCCCAGCGCCAGCATGGCCTTCAGGCCGTATTGCGTTCGTTTAGAGATGGTCCGCATCGCTGGCGCGATAAGCCACGCAATCGATTTCGATCTTTATGTCGGCTATGAATTTACATACGATGGTGGTGCGGGCAGGTTTGTTCGCGCCGAAAAACTCGGCGTAAACCTCATTCATCCGGGCGAACTCCGAGCCATCCGCCATAAAAACACCGCAGCGCACCACATCCGCCATCGATGCACCGACGCCTTCCAGAATGCGCTTGATGTTGTTCAGAACCAGGCGGGTCTCATGCTGGATATCGCCGTTCGAAATCTTGTCCGTAGCCGGGTCGACGGGAACCTGGCCAGATACGTAAATGAATCCCCCGGCGCGGACCGCGGCCGAATAGGGTCCGCGGGGAGTGGGGATTCCCGCCGGGCTGAGCCGTTCAATCATCGATTTAGTGTCCATCCGCTTCAAGCATCCGCTCCGCTTCAATCGCCGCCATGCAGCCTGCGCCTGCAGCCGTGATCGCCTGCCGATAAATGCGATCCTGAACGTCGCCCGCATGAAACACACCCGGAATATTGGTGCGCGCTCCGCCGTATGAAAGCAGATAACCGTCGGGATCCAGATCGAGCTGCCCCCTGAACACCTGCGTGTTGGGGATATGGCCGATCGCAATAAACAATCCGTCCACATCGCGAACGAAGGTCTCTCCGGTCACCAGGTTGCGCAGCCGCACGCCGGTCACAATGTTCTCACTGACGTCAAACACTTCTTCGACGGCGGTATTCGGGATGAATTCGATCTTCGGGTTGGCGGCCGCCCGATCGAGCATAATTTTCGAGGCGCGGAAGGTGGCGCGCCGATGGACCAGCGCCACCCGCCGGCCGAAACGAGTCAGGAAGTTCGCTTCTTCCATGGCGGAATCGCCACCGCCCACCACCATGATTTCTTTGTCGCGATAAAAGAACCCATCGCAGGTGGCGCATGAGCTTACTCCGTGACCGATCAGTCGCTGCTCCGATGGCAGGTCGAGCCAGCGCGCCTTGGCACCGGAAGCGACGATCAGCGTTCTGGCCTTGAGCCACTCGCCTTCCACATTGAGGCGGAAAGGGCGCTCGGAAAGGTCGGCATCTATCAATTCGCCGTCGAGGTAAACGGCGCCAAAGCGCTCCGCCTGCTTCTTGATGTTCTCGACGAGATCCGGGCCGTTGATCCCTTCCGGAAACCCGGGAAAGTTCTCCACTTCAGTGGTGAGCGAAAGCTGGCCCCCAGCCTCGCGGCCCTTTACAACCAGTGGGTTGAGGCCCGCGCGCGCGGCGTAAACGGCGGCCGTATTTCCGGCGCAGCCGGATCCGATAATCACAACGTTATGCATGAAAGTGTAATGTTGAGCCTACCAAATCAAGGTTCAGGAGGTTCGTTTCAGAACCCCGGCCAGACCGGCGGCGTCATCCGTGTTCAGTACACGTCTTTCGATGCAGCAGGGACCCTTTGGGATGGGACTGCCGTGAGGACATGCCTCGGGATGCCCGAGGAGCGTGCACATCCGGTCGGTCACCTCCGGGCTGAGAATGTGCTCAAATTTGCAGGCGCTCGATTCGATTTCGGCTTCGTCGCGGATCGAAAGAACGTCCATAAAAAGCCGTTCGGCGAGGCGGTGGCGGCGGATCACGTCACGCGCGCGGGCCTCGCCGGCCGGGGTGAATTCGCCTGCCTCGGTGACCAGGCCAATCTGGGCCATGGTGGCGATCAGCTTCTTCCATTGCACCGGCGTGAAGTCGTGCGATTCAATGTGACCGGCTGTTTCCCCGCGGCCCCATAGATGCTCCAGAACTTCATCGAAATCCTGATTTTCTTCAGCCGAGAAGGTTACGTTGTGACGGATGCGGCCATGCTCCAGATTCAGGCGGCGGTCGGCAAGTTTTCCGGCATTCTCGTCGTGCGTGACCATCACGATGGTGCGGCCCTGTTCATGCAGCCTTCCCAGAAGCTGAAAGATGATGCGCTGATTCTCCGCATCGAGGTTACCGGTCGGCTCATCGGCCAGAATGATCTTCGGATCGTTCACCAGCGCGCGCGCTATAGCTACGCGCTGTTGTTCTCCTCCTGAAAGCTGGGAGGGCAGGTGGGTGGCCCGCGGCTCCATGCCCACTTCTTTGAGGGCGCGCATGGCCTCCGGCTCATCGGTCATGCTGTGGAAGTATTGCGCGAGCATCACATTTTCAAGCGCATTCAGGTGCGGCACAAGGTGAAACTGCTGGAAAACAAATCCTACGGTCTCCGCTCGGAAACGGGCCAGTTCCCCCCGCCGCAGCGTGGCCGTATCCGTACCGTCGATGATCAGCGCGCCGCTGCTTGGCTGGTCCAGGCAGCCAATGAGATTGAGCAGCGTTGTCTTACCGGAGCCGGAAGGGCCCATTATGGCGATCCATTCGCCGCGTTGCGCTTCGAAGCTGATGCCATCCACGGCGTTGATGGCGGCCGCACCCGCACAGTAGACCTTCCTCACGTTCACCAATTCGATGAAGGAACCCAATTAATCGCCTCTCAGAATAATGGCTGGCTGGATGCGGCGAATACCCGACGTTGCAATGGCCGTCGCAAGCCCCGCCACGGCCAGCATAACGCCCGCGACGACCAGAAAAACCCCGACGCTCATATCCGGATGAAATGATCCGCCGAAGATCTGGCGTCCGATAGCCGCGGCGGCGAAGGTACCGATGAGATAGCCGAAAACGGCCGCAACCAGCGCCAGTGCCGCGGATTCGGACATGAACAACGAAGAGATGCGCCGTTCCGCCGCGCCCAGCGCTTTCAGGATTCCGATCTCTTTCGATCGCTCGATCACCATCTCATTGAAATTGCTGCTGACGCACACGGTGGTGATGGCGAGGATGATCAGAGTCAATAGGAAAATGACGTTGCGCATTTTCAGCACGACATTCGATTCCGTGTCGGCGACGGACCTGACTGTGCGGACGTCGACCGATGGGAACGCCGCGGCAAGTGCCGCGCGGATCGATTCCAGCCGCGCGCCTTCCGCCCGAATTTCGACCAGGCTCGCGACATCATGTACTCCCGCCAGCTCAGACGCCGTCTCGAAGCTCATCAACAGTTCGTTGTCTTCGGCACCGCCCGTGGAGACAATACCCTTCAGAGTACAAGGGGCGCCTTGCAGCATCACGCGTTCGCTGAGTTTTAGGTTCAGTTCGCGCGCCAGCGATTCGCCGGCGAGACAGTCCTCATGCCCGATGGATCGCGATCCCGTCACATGCCAGTAGGAAGTCATGCCCGCAGTCTTTTCAGGTATGAATCCAGCGACCGCCACGACCTGATTCCCAATGCGGCCTGAAGTGACCAGAAACGGCGCTGCTTCGGCGCCCAGCTTTTCCGCGGCAGACACAATTCCGAGCGGAAGCGTGTTGCCACCAGCCGGCACTGCCATGAGGTTCGCTCCATAGGCGCGAAATTCATCGCGCAGGCGTCGATCTACCGTCGAGTAGATACCAAACAGCACAGTGGCGAGGGTTGCCGCCACCGCCAGAGCGGCGAAGGCCAGCAGCAAACGCTGTTTGCGAAATTTCAGGGCTCGCAGAATGAATTTGAAAAACACTCAGACGCCCTCGCGCAGAATGGCCGCCGGATTCAGCCGAAGAGCGCGCCGTAGCGGCTGGGCTGCGCCCGCCAATGAAACGGCAATCGCAGCCAGCACGATGAGGAAAGGCAGAATCGGCGACACCTGTACGGAATCGTGAAACACCGTCTGGCCGACGAACTTCGAAAGCCACATCCCGCTGAAGGCTCCGATGAGACCGCCGGCAGCGCCGATCAAGGCAATTTCAAGAGCCAGCATCACCGCCACAACACGCCGCGCGCCGCCGATGGCTTGCATGATGGCGACCTCGCCGCGGCGCTCAATCATCGTTGTGGCGGTCAGGCTCCAAACGGTAAGGCCCGCGGAAAGCAGCGCCGCGAACGTAATGAACGCCATCAGCCCGCCGATTTTATCGAGCACACGGCCCTCGGAATCGGCTATACGCCGCACAGGGCGCGCCTCAGTTCCGGGAATTGCCTGTTCGATCTGATGCGCGATCGATGCCACGTAGTTGGTGCAACTCCAGCGCTCGAGTTCCGCAGCCGTCATGGTTCCGGGGTCGCGGCGAGCAAATGCGTCTTCCGGTTTGGTGAGCGCGGCGACATCGATGCGATCAATCACTCCGGGGCGATGTGTCAGTTCCTGCAGCCTGGCCAGGGGAATGAAAATCTGGTCGTCGGCTTCCTCGCCCGATGAAATGATTCCCGCTATTTTGAATGGCGCACCCAGAACGGACACCTCGTCTCCCGCCTTCCAGTTCGCGCGGCGGGCCAGACCTTCACCCACCATGCACTCCTGAGCGGCGTCCCGCGCCCATTTGCCGTGAATATCCCAGACCGGATTCACAGCCCCGATTCCCGTAGTTTCAATTCCCCCCGCCGGCGCCTGATACGAGTGTGTGAACCACACGCCTTCCACGCGCCTGCTGCCATCCTGGGCTTCGAGGGATGGCGAAAATCCGGTTATGTTCAGGCCCCAGAAGATTCGCTTGATCTTGAGTACGTCCGCTTCGGCAATGTAATTCGCA
>JBDUBZ010000244.1:0-6378 GCA_040003745.1 Terriglobia bacterium | reverse complement strand
GGTTTCAATGAATGCGACTCCCTCTCTTGTTAACACGCTGTTCGGGGAGCTTCCGGGAACTTTCTATGCTCGACTTCGGTGTGACATTCTGACAATGGCTTGCGTCATCGGCCAGATTTCGGGCTGCCGTCTCAATCCGGCGGTTTTGCTCGGGCTGGCGACGTTACCTGTTCAGTGTTGGCTTGCTCCAAAGTGAGCATTAAGATTACATAAAAAAGGAAATTCGGCAAATGAAACTTACTCGATTCGTACTTCTGTTTGTGACAGCGCTCGCGCTCGTGGCTGCTCCGCAGGCAACTGCGCCCGCGAAGTCATCCGCCAAGGCAGCGGTCACGAAGGCTGCCTCGGCCGACCTGGTTGACATCAATTCGGCAAGCGGGGATGAACTGGGCGCTCTTCCCGGCATCGGCAAGGCCTATAGCGACAAAATCATCAAGGGCCGACCGTACAAAGGCAAGAACGAACTCCTTGACAAAAAAATTCTCCCGGCTTCGGTCTACAACAAGATCAAAGGCCAGATCATCGCGAAGCAAAAATAGCGCCGGACCGGTGCTTTTTCGCTGAGAGGGCCGCAAGCTGCCCGATATAAAGCTGCTTATACGTTTGTGAAAGGACATCATTCTTTTTATGAGATCGATTAAAACTTCGGGAGCCCTTGTCTCCCTCTTCCTTGCCGGTCTGTCTGCAAGCGCGCTTCACGCAGACGAGGTGGTGATGAAAAACGGCGACCGCGTGACGGGCGCAGTCGTTAAGAAAGACGGAAAGAACCTCACGGTTAAGACCGATCAGTTCGGGGCCGTGACGGTCGCCTGGGATCAAATCGCATCGATCCGGACCGACAAACCCGTGAATGTCGTCCTGGCCGATGGCCGCAAGGTGAAAGCGACCATGGCGACGGCAGGAGCCGTGGTGGAAATCGCCGCACAGCCGATCTTCAGCGTCGCGCCTTCAGACATCACCACGCTCCGGGACGACGCCGAGCAAGCGGCATTCGACCGTCTGCAACATCCGGGCTGGGGGGATTTGTGGGCCGGCAGTGCCGCGCTGGGCCTTGCCGGGACTTCAGGCAACGCGGAGGCCCTCACTTTCACCGTGGGCGCCAACGCCGCGCGCGCTACTAATACCGATCTCACAAAGCTTTACTTCAACGCCATCAAGGCATCGGCGCTGGCCAACGGGAAGAATTCCGACACGGCGCAGGCGATTCACGCGGGGTGGGCCTATAACCACAACGTCAGGACAAAGGTGTTTGTAGGCGTGTTCAACGATTACGACTACGACAAGTTCCAGAACCTGAACCTGCGCTTCACGATCGGCGGAAATGTTGGCTATCACGTGCATAAGAGCGCCAGGAGCCAACTGGATTTGCTCGGTGGCTTCGACTACAACCGCGCCAGTTACTTTGGGCCGGACAACACCACGTCGTTTGCGGAATTCATGTTTGGCAATGACTACACTCTGAAGCTCAGCGGCAACACGTCCCTGGTTCAATCGACGCGGTTCTTTGACAGCCTGAGCAACACGAGCGCCTATCGCGGGAATTTCGACCTGGGCGCGAGCACGAAAATCTCCAGGTGGCTTACGTGGAATGTGACGGCCAGCGATCGCTACGTCGCCATACCCAACCCCGGTCGAAAGTCCAACGATTTCTTGTACTCGACCGGCCTCGGCATCACCTTTTCGAGGTGACGCCCGAGCCTTGCATTGATTTGAGACGTTTACGACAGGAGAGAACATTATGATGGACGAACTGATCAACGCGGTATCCGCGAGAACCGGCCTTGGCCAGGACCAGGCGCGGAGCGCCGTGGTCGCCGTGCTCGGTCTGCTGAAGAGCAGGCTGCCGGCGCCGCTCGCCAGTGCACTCGATAGCTTCGTCGTCTCTACCACCGCGGCGGGCGCCGACAGCAGCAGCGGGGAAACAGGCGGGGAAGGCGGAAGACTCGTGAGCGAGGCGGGCGCTCTGCTGGGAAATTTGTTCGGCAAAAAGCAGTGAGAAAGACAAACGGCGAAAAGGAGATCGTGAATGACTAGAAAACTGATGTTATGCCTTGCTTTGGCGACGATGACGCTGGTTCCGGGAACCCTCCCGGCATTTCAGGCCAAATCGGCGACGAAAGCGACGACCGCCGCACCAGCAGCGGTTGCGCCCAGCGACCAAGACATCGCGGACGCCAAGGCTAAGGGTTTGGTTTGGGTGAACACCAACTCGAAGGTTTATCACAAGGACGGCGAGTTCTACGGAAAGACGAAGCGGGGTAAATTCATGACGGAGGCCGACGCGCAAAAGGGCGGCAATCACGAAGCAAAACCCTCTCCGACATCCAGGAAGTCCACGACCAAAAAATAGCGATGGGATCGGCGTGGCTGTCAGGCATCAATCTCTACGACGCCGTGGCGCCGGCCTGAGCGGAGGGCGCCGTACTTCCGTCCGAGCCGTGAATCGCGAGGAGCGGTGAACGGCCCGGGCGAAGGTCCGCAAGAGTTTGGCGGGTAAAATTTACAGAGTTTCAACAAAAGGGAGAGCACAAATGAAGGGTTTCAAGCAGTTCATCATGCGAGGTAATGTTCTCGATCTGGCGGTCGCCGTGGTTATCGGCGCTGCTTTCGGCGCCGTTGTGACGGCACTCGTCAAGGATCTGATCACCCCGCTTATTGCGGCGCTCGTCGGGAAGCCGGATTTCTCGGCGATCCAGTTTGAGGTCAACGGAAGCAAGTTCCTGGTGGGAGACTTCGTCAATGCGATCGTCTCGTTCCTTCTGATCTCGGCGGCCGTGTACTTCTTCGTGATCCTTCCGATGAACACGCTGATGGCGCGAATACGGCGCGGCGAGGTCTCACCTGACCCGACGACCAAAGAATGCCCGGAGTGCCTGAGCGCCATTCCCATCGCGGCCCGGCGCTGCGCCTTCTGTGCGACCCCCCTGGGAATGATCGCTCCTGTCCGGTGATTTGCGAGCGCAGGTGTGATGGGGGCGGCTGGCTATCGCGTCCACGAGGTGAGAATAACCGTGGAACGTGACCCCCGCTAATTATGCCCTGTACCAGGTGAAGGTCAGCCACTAACCAGCCCGATCCCGGCACTGGTGCGAACTCTTCAATCACTGCTTCGCGCGATTGACAGTCCGGTCGCTGTCTTCGTAAAGCGCGCCAAGCAGGTCGTCTAAAGCTTTTGCGTAGTAATCGCCCGGAAGCTCCATATCCGGAAATGTGTGGGGAAATTCATCGGAATTGGCATCCATAACAATCTCGGCCCGGTCCTCGGACTCCGCCGCGAGGCGGTCGGGAGCGGCAAAAGCCGCCTGAGTGCCGGTGTCCCTGATGAGTTCGGAGGGCTGCAGAATGATGTACACGAAAACCTGCGCGACATACGCGGCCTGGGCGTCATGACGAGTTTGAATGAATCGTCCCCGGACTCAGGTTTCTCCAGCCGCACGGATCACGCTCCTGCCTGATTTGACTGGCTGTATTTTATCGACATCTTCCGTGCCCGGCAGGTTGCGCTCGAGCAGGATCACGCGAAAGCACTCCCTGTGAATGGAATCGTCTGGCACTACGAAATGGTAATCGGCATTTGCGATGAATGATCTGCGAAAGGACGGACGGGGTATATAATCACTTCCGAACAGGAAGGTATTAAGTCTTATGATTCTTCGTACAGCTCTCGGGACCGGTCTATTGATGTCCGCAATGGCCGTAGCCGCCAGCCGCGGCTTTATTCCGGACACGACCTTTAAAGGATCGTCGCTGACCGGGTGGCATACGCTGGGCGATGCCGACTGGAAGGCCTCGAACGGCGAAATCACCGGTACGCCCAAGTCGGCTGCCGGCGGGTGGCTCCTGTCCGATCAAAACTGGCAGGATCTCTCGGTGTCCGTCTCGTTCCGCTGTACCGGTGAATGCAAACCGGGCATGATTGTCCGGGCGCAAAAGACCGCCGACGGAATGAAGGGATTCTTCATTTCCCTGGCGGGCGACGACCTGGCGCTGTACCGCATCACCCTGGATGCGAAGGGGCATGAAACCAGCCGCGAGAAGCTGCCGACGGCCCGCTCGCTCAGCCGTTTCGGGGCGCCGCAAGCTCCAGCTAATGGCGCCGGTCCGGCGCGCGCCGGTCGTGGGCCTGCCGGAAACGGACGAGGCCCGGGTGCGGGCGCATTGGCCGCCGGCCGTGGAGGTCGCGGTCCCTCGCTGCACGCCGACGACTGGAACGACCTTGAATTCACGATCGACGCCGACGTTTTGCACGGCGCCCTCAACGGGTCAAACGGTCTCGGTACAGGCTGGACGCAAGACGATTCGGCCGGCTTTGGATCGGTGGGTCTCTATGTGGGCGGGACTGCGGAAGTCCGCTTCAAGGACTTGGCGTGGAAGGACGTCAGTGTGCGCGAACTGCCCAAGGAGCAGACTTCCATCCATTTCAGAAAGCAGCAGCTGGACGCTTACTACTATTCGTGGGGAGTGGCCGCCGCCGATTTCAACCATGACGGCATTCTCGATGTCGCGGCGGGGCCGTACTACTACCTCGGCCCCGATTACACGAAGCGCCGGGAAGTTTACGCAGCCTCTACATTCAGCCCCAGCTCACAGTTCGTCAAAAATTCCTGGCTCAATTTTGCCGCCGACTTCACCGGCGACGGCTGGCCCGATTTGATCGTCGCCGGCGCCGGTCAGCCAACCACTCTGTACGTGAATCCAAAGGGGGAGCCGCGCCGGTGGGACTCGTACGTGGTGATCCCGAGCAGCAACACCGAGATCAGCCTGCTGAAAGATATCAATGGCGATGGCCATCCCGACCTGGTGCTGGGCGTCGGCGGGGTGGTCAGCTGGGCCGAACCCAATCCCGCGAACCCGACGGGGCCGTGGGTGGTCCATGCGGTGTCGGGTCCGCGCGGCGCCGGGGCTCACGGACTCGGAGCTGGCGACGTGAACGGCGATGGCCGGGTGGATATTCTCACCGCTACGGGCTGGTACGAACAACCAGCCAAAGGCAGCACGCAGGAAACATGGACCTTTCATGAGCAATCCTTCGGCACCACGGGCGGGGCGGAGATGGCCGTCTACGACGTGAACGGCGACGGCCTGGCGGATGTGGTGACTTCACTCAACGCCCACGGCTTCGGCCTCGCCTGGTACGAGCAGAAGCGCGATGCGGCAGGCAAGATCTCTTTCGTACAGCACATGATCATGGACGACTTCTCGACGAAGAATGCCGGCGGCGTCACCTTCACCGAGTTGCACGGATCGACTGCCGCCGATATTGACGGCGACGGCATTCCGGATTTTATCGTGGGCAAACGCTTTTGGTCGCACGAAGACAGCTATACCGATCCGGATCCGCAGGGCGCTCCGGTGCTGTATTGGTACCGAACAGTGCGCAACAAGAACGCTCCGGGAGGAGCGGAGTTTGTGCCTGAACTGATCGACAATCATTCGGGAGCGGGCTCTCAGGTTTTGGCGATGGACCTGAACGGCGACAAGGCGATGGACATAGCCGTTTCGACCAACCGCGGAACTTTCATCTTTTGGGGAACGCAGCGCAAGAAGAAGTAACCAGGGCTGTTGTCTGCCCGCAGCTCACCGAACGCATCTAACTGGAGGATGTATTTGAACACGTTATCTTTAACCCGGCGAGCGGTTCTCGCCGCACTGGCAGCAGCAAGCCTGTCGGCGCAGACCCCCAGAACCGATTGGCGCGATTACCTCGGCGCTCCCGATTCCTCGCACTTCTCGCCGCTGAAACAAATCGGTCCCGCCAACGCGGCCAGGCTTCAAGTTGCCTGGTCGTACCCGGCAGGCGAAGGCGGATCGTATGTGTACGCCCCGCTCGTCGTCGACAACGTGGCCTTTGTCCTCGCCAAAGGGGGCAGCATCGTCGCTCTCGACGCGGCGACCGGCAAAGAAATCTGGACCCACACCTTCGGAGCGCGCACTCCCGCGCCCGCTCCGCCAGCAGGCCAAAGCCAGGCTGCGCAAGCTCCCGCCAGAGCATTCGGAGGCGGCGCCGGCGGCGCTCGCGGCCTCAACTATTGGGAGAGCAAAGACCGCTCCGACCGCCGTATCCTCATCGCCGTCTCCAACCAATTGCAGGAGCTGGACGCCCGCACAGGAAAGCTCATCGAGACCTTCGGCGATAAGGGCTACGTCGACCTCCGCGTAGGCCTGGGCCGCGATCCGCAAACCGTCCGCGCCGTTCAATCGCGAACCCCGGGCCGCGTTTTCGAAAACCTCATCATGCTCGGCTCCGCGCCCGGCGAAAGCTACGTATCGCCTCCCGGCTTCCTCCGCGCCTATAACGTCCTTACCGGAAAATTGGTGTGGACGTTTCACACCGTGCCCCAACCCGGCGAGCCGGGCTACGACACGTGGCCCAAAGAC
>JBDUBZ010000243.1:0-6378 GCA_040003745.1 Terriglobia bacterium | reverse complement strand
GCGGGGTAGGGGTGCCGTTCTCAGGCTGCACCGCCCGCAGTATGCCGTCCATGCCACCCGCAAACAGAACTCCCGGGATGAGCGTGACAGCGGCCACAATGCCTTTATGCGTGGACATGGGGCCTTCCGCCGGCTGTTGCAGCGGCTTGAACCATTTTTCGACGCCGGTCTCGAGATCCATCGCCACAATACCGTTGCCGAGTTGCAGGCCGAAGTAGATGGTATTGCCATGTACCGCGCCGCCGAAGACCGTCTCACCCGCGCCTCCGCCGATACCGCGGGCGATGTCCTGACGCCAGATTTCTTCGCCACCTTTGGCGGGGTCATAGGTACGGACCAAAGCCTGCTTGGGAGATGCCACGATTACGGTACGCCCATCGGGCATCGTCGCCAAATTTGGCGATGCGGAATAATCCCAGTCCGGCCCGGTTTTATCCACGCAATTGTCCATAGGATACGGAGGCTGGGGCGGACGGCCCGCCACGGTGGCGCCACCTCGGCCACCACGGCCAGGCGCCCCGCCGCGTCCGTTCGCGGGACGGCCCGGTATCGTCTGCTGGCAGCCGCCATGCCATACATCGCCGGCATTGGCTTGCTTAAACCAGAGCATCTTGCCGGTATCCGCGTTCAGCGCCATGATCGAATCTGAGGTTGTGGCCGGCTCGGAGAAGCTGTTGCCAGTTCCGAAATAGAGTTCGCGACGCTTGGTATCGACAATCGGTGTAGTCCACACACCCGCGCCTGACGGGCCCATGTATGCAACGCCGACTGAATTCGTTTTGTAGATCTTCGGAGGTTCGAGAGTGGTGTACGTTTTCCACGCAATCTTCCCGTCTTCGGAATTCACGGCAACGATGGCGCCGCGGAAAGTGCAGCAGATATGCTCGGGACTGCGCGATTCGTCTTCTTCCAGCGAAGCCAGCGGCACATAGAGTTTACCGTCGAAGTAGCGGGGGTTCCCCGTCACCCGCGCCAGCGGATGGGCGTCAGTCAGCGTCTTCCAGATTTGTTCGCCGTTTGAGGCATTGAGCGCATAGGCGTTGCCGCGGATATCGCCGAAATACGCCATGATTTTGTTTGAGCCGGGCTTCAGCGGTCCCACTGTGATGTTGCTGCGCACCACGGCGCTCGCCTTAAACGCCCAGTGCACGCACCCGGTCTTCGCATCGAGCGAGTAAACGTAACCGCCATCGCTCGCGACAAAAACTCTTCCGCCGGCCACTGTGACTCCGTACAATGCGGTCGCGCCGGGAAATCCGAAGGACCACTTCAGCTCAAGGCGCGATACCTTACCGGCGGTCAGACCTGCCGCCTCCGCCGGCTGGAACCGGGTATTGGCCAGATCGCCCCAGCCGTTCCACACCGGACCGCTCAGGTCTTTGATCTGAGGATCGCTGGGGCAGGGGTTCGGCATGCTCTTTTTGGCGCCGGCATCCGACTTGTCGAGCTTGCGGCCGCCCATATATTCGGCGAGCAGAACTTTGCTCGTATCATCGAGCATTCTGGCGTTGTTCGCCATGACGCCCGTTGTGATCGCCTCGTAGATACGCTCGGGGGACATCGTCTTGATGGTGGATTCGCTCGGCGCGTGTTCCACGGGAGGATTTCCGTGGCAGCTGGTGCAGTTATTGGCAAACAGGTTTACACCGGTGCTTTCCGAGCGCCTGACCTGAGGCGCCGGAGGTGCTCCGGCCGGGGCGACCTGAGCGAATCCCGACGTGGGCAACAGCACGACAACGAGCACAATCAAGCTGCGTAAATTTCTCATATCGATCTTGTGTCCTCTTCTTCGTCTTCCTGTCGGCTATTGTGCCCGGCTCCCTGCCTTAGTGAAGCGTCCAGCCGCCATCCACCATCAGGACGTGGCCGACAACCATATCCGACAGATGGCTCGACAGGAACAACACCGCTCCCACCAGATCTTCCGGCTGATTCCACCTTCCCGCGGGGATCTGTGTGTTAGTCGCCCATTCCTTGTAGCCTGGCTTTTCCAGAATAATTTTGCGTGTTTCGGTTTCCGTGATGCAGGGAGCGACCACGTTCACATTTACTTTGTCTTTCGCCCACTCAAGCGAAAGCGCCCGGCTCATGTGATGCAGCCCGGCTTTGGCGATCGCGTAAACCGAACGCGATTTGAAAGCGATCTCGCCGAAGTTCGATCCGATGTTGACGATCTTTCCTCCGCCCTGCGGAATCATAATGCGCGCAGCCGCCTGGCAGGCGAAGTAGGCACTTTTCAGCGACGACGACATGGTTTTGTCGTATTCCTCTTCGGTGACATCAATTGCCATGGAGTTTCCCGTCCACCCGGCGTTGTTGACCAGGATGTCCACTGTTCCAAACGTCTCCCTGGCCGTTGCCATCATGGCCCGCACCTGCGCCACATTTCCCACATCCGTGATGACGATCAGAGCTTTTCGACCCAGCGCTTCGATCTCGGCTTTGACCTTATTGATTTCTTCGTGACGGCCTTCAGGATGTTTCGCAAGCACAACGTTGGCGCCTGCCTGTGCAAAACCAAGAGCAATGGCTTTCCCGATGCCCTGAGAGCCTCCTGTGACAACCGCCGTTTTTCCCTGCAGTCCAAAGCTCGAATAATCGTTCATGTTTAAATAAGGTCCCTTTTTATCACTTAAATCAGGCCGCGCAAAGTCCCGCCGATGTCGAGAGTGGCGCCCGTAATAAATTTCGCCAGGGGGGACGCCAGAAACACAACCGCGCTCGCGACATCCTCCGGCTGGCCCATGCCAAGAGGCAGATAACGGTCTTCCAGAAATCTGGCGACTGCCGCCTCACGATCCGCTACACCGTATTGCTTCATCAGTTGGTCGCAAATGCCGTCCGGCCGCGTCCACATCCTTGTCCATACCGGACCCGGCAGAATGGAATTCACACGAACGCGCGGAGCGTACTGTTTCGCCAGAGCTTTCGTGAGATAAAGCAGACCCGCCTTGAAGACACCGTAATCCATCAGGCCCGGTTCCGGCTGTTTCGCGAGGTCCGAACCGGTGATCACAATCGATGCCGAGCCGTTCTTCGCCATTCCCGGAATGAGCGCGCGGCACATCCGGACACACCCCATCAGATTGATTTCGAAACTCTTTGCCCAACGCTCGTCGGAAATATCTTCAAACGGCGACGAATCGCCCAGGCCGAGATTATTAATAAGGACGTCGGGCTCGCGGCCAAATTCCTTCAAAACATAAGCAACGGCCTTGTCCGTTCCCTGCGGCGTCGCAAGATCCGCCGCGACAACACCTCTCCATCGGGATGCCTTCTCCAGAAGGACAGGTTCATCGCGATCGGCCACAATCACGCTCGCGCCTTCCTGCGTCAGAAGGTCGGCAACCGCTTCCCCGATGCCATAGGCTCCGGCGCAGACGAACGCATATTTTCCTTTGAGTCCGGAATCCATGGTTTCCTTTAGCTAAGCGCACTCGGAAATGCTGGCGCAGCCCGGTGTTTGCGGAGGATTACGCCGGCCTTCGGCTTCCAGCAACACTTGACTTCACAGGGGATGGCTGATAACATTCCGCACTAGTATAACGCAAACAGCATTGCGTTATACGCAAGTTCCTGGCTGAAAAAAGTATCGACCGGCTTATCTGCAGATCTGAGATCTCGGTCAGGGAAGGAATCTTAATGTCTTCGAAACGCATTTATGTACTCGTAGCCGCGGCGTCTCTTTGTGTGGGCTCCATGTCGTTGCTATTCGGCGTCGGCGCCTCGTTCCATCCCGATGGCGCTATAAAAGGTTCCACTCTTACCGGGTGGCACACGCTGGGCCAGGCCAATTGGAAAGCAGTCAACGGAGAAGTAACAGGGACTGCGAAGACGGGCACCGCGGGCGGCTGGCTCGTATTCGACAAGTCTTTCCAGGACGTCGGGGTCAACGCCTCTTTCCGCTGCGGCGAAGGCTGCAAATCCGGGGTGCTCCTTCGTGCCGAGAAGACCCCGACCGGCTGGAAGGGAGTTTTCGTTTCTCTGGCCCCGGGAGACACCGGTCCCTTCCGCGTGACGCTGGATACCGACGGCAAGATCCTGTCGCGTGATCGTCTGCGGACCCAGGGCGGCCAGTTCCGCTTAGCGCCGCCTCTCGATCCGAACGCTCCGGGGCGCGCCGGCCGGGGCGCAGGCGGCCGCGGACGTGGTGCTGCACCTGCGGGACTTCCGCTCACCCGTCCCGATGGCCAGTACAAGAACGATGACTGGAATCAGTTTGAAACCGTGCTGGACCTCAATATCATCCGCACGTCGCTGAACGACGCAGGGCAGGAGGCGGGCGTGGCGGATCCCGAGGTTGGGAACTACGGCCCGATCGCGCTCTATGTGGGCGCCGGTGAAGTGAAGTTCAAAGATGTCGTATATAAAGATCTCGGCGAAAAGCAAATGCCGAAAGAGGAAACGTCCCCCAACTTCCGCGAGCAGCGCGTCAGCCCTTTCTACTATTCGTGGGGTGCCGGTGCGGCAGATTTTAATCATGACGGCGTGATGGACATCGTCTCCGGCCCTTATATTTACTACGGGCCCGATTTCACCAGGCGCAGAGAGGTTTATCCCGCGGAACCCCGCAATCCGGGACGCGAATTCTCTACTGACGACTGGATGATGTATGTGGCCGATTTCACTGGCGACGGCTGGGCCGATGTCATCACGAACAGCTTCTCAATGGATAACTCCCCGGGCGGGGAAGTCGGCATCTGGCTGTACGTGAATCCAAAGGGGGAGAACCGCCGGTGGGATAAATACCTGGTCGTGGCCAAACAGCAAAGTGAGATTGCGGTTCTTCGCGATGTGGATGGCGATGGCAAACCGGAAATCGTTTATATGGCGGATGGCTTCGTCCGCTACGCCAAGCCCGATCCCGCCAATCCGACCGGTATGTGGAACGTGCATACCATTTCCGAAGCTGGTTTCGGGACCGCTCACGGCATCGGCGTTGGTGATATTAACGGCGACGGAAAAATGGATATCGTCAATGCCTTTGGGTGGTGGCAACAGCCGGCTGACGGGCATGAGCCCTGGATATATCATCCGCAGGCTTTCGCGCGGTACGGCCGCGGCATCGTCGGCGGCAGCGTGATGGGAGTGTATGACGTGAACGGCGACGGAAAGAACGATGTCGTCACCGTTCTCAATGCCCACGGGTGGGGCATGGCGTGGTACGAGCAGAAGAAAGATGCAGCCGGAAATATTTCGTTCGTACAGCACATGATCATGGACGACTTTTCGACGAAGAACGCTGGTGGTGTGGCCTTCAGCGAGCCGCACGGCACAACGGTAGCGGACGTGGATGGCGATGGTATTCCGGACTTTGTAGTCGGTAAACGTTTCTGGGCGCACAAAGACGATTACCTCGATCCGGATCCCTACGGACCTCCGGTTCTCTATGTCTACAAAACGCGGCGCAATGCGAAGGCTCCGGGAGGCGCGGAGTTCGTGCCGGAACTGATCAACAACTGGTCGGGTGCCGGGTCCGATGTTCTCGCGGTGGACCTGAATAAGGACGGCGCAATGGATATTGTCACGGCGACAAAGCTCGGGACCTATATCTTCTGGGGCAAGGCGCGCGGGAAGAACGCGCCGAGCGCAGCCAAATAGAACGGAGCAAAGACATGAAAAAAGGATTGAGTCTGGGCGCGCTCGCGCTCTCCGGTGTCGCTGGAAGCCTTCTCTTTGGGGCTGAGCCTCCTTCCGCGAACATTACCAACGGAATGATCAAGGCGAAGATCTGCCTTCCCGATCAACAGAATGGGTTCTATCGTTCGACCCGTTTCGACTGGTCGGGCATCGTCTGCCGCATGGAGTACAAGGGCAAGGTCTTCTATACGCCCTGGTGGTACAAGATCGATCTCATGACCTATGATTTCGGCTACGACGACAAGGGCGTGATCTCCGCCCCGTTTACCGCGATGGCGGGACCGGGCGAGGAATTTAATTCCCAGGGCGGGCCCCTGAACTTTGCGGACGCTCCTTTCGGCGGCACCTTTATTAAGATCGGCGTCGGAGTATTGCGTAAACCGAAGGAGGGAGAACCGCCCATCCCGCCCCGCCCGCCACGCCCTGTACCTCCCGCCGCGGTTGCGGGCGCCGGCCCTGGTGCTCCCGGTGGCGGCCGTGGCGCGCAGGGTGGCCCGGATCGCTATGATCATTCCCGCGTTTACGAGATTGTCGATGCCGGTAACATTGCCGCCGAGAGTTCCAAATGAAATGTAACCTTGGCTTGAGGTCAGTTGATCCGGAAGTGCGGCGGTGCCGAGCAATGTTCCATTCTGATAGTAATCGACCCGGCTGCCGCCACTCGCGAATGCCGAACCTGTGCCCGCGAGATCCGAAATTACGATTTTATAGCTCGACCAAGTGTTCAAGGCCACTGCG
>JBDUBZ010000242.1:0-6383 GCA_040003745.1 Terriglobia bacterium | reverse complement strand
CATTCGCCAGTGGCTGCACCTCTCCAATCAGTTCTATCTGCGGCCCGAGGTTAAAGGCGTCCTCTTTGTATTCTCGATTCTGACGTGGGTCGGGATGGGCTACTGGCTCAACGTTTACGGCAAGCTCGATGCCGCCCGCATCGGCGTCATCCTGCGGGATTCCTTCCGCCAGGTGGGGTACGGCGCGCTCGCGCTCTTCGCCCTGATCGTCTTCGGCCTGCGGCTGGAGTATCCGTTGAGCAGGCCGTTTCTCGGCATCTTCATTGTTTCGAGCTGGCTCTTTCTCGTCGCTTTCCGCATCGCCGTCCGCAACATGATTCCGCTGGTCAGCCGTGAATTCGGGGCCGAGCGCCACATCGTCATCGTGGGCCTGGGGGAGCGTGCCATGCGCCTGAAGCGGTCACTCGAGGAATACCGCGAACAGGGGGTCCGGATATTAGGATTCCTGGCTCCCCGGGGCCAGACCGCAGATTTGCCTTATCCCGTCTTCCCGCTCGAAGATCTGCGGGCCTTACTGGCAAAACACGTCATCGACGAGATCCACTTCGCTGTCGAGTCGGACCAGTTGCCTTCGCTCGAAGAAGTCTTCCTCTGGTGCGATGAAGAAGGAGTCACCACCCGCATGGCTGTCGATTTCTTCCCGCACGTTAACAGCGATCTCGCGCTTGACCGCATCGGCAATACGCCGCTGCTCACGTTCTTCGCCGCGCCCGACGATGAGGTGCTGATGCTGACTAAGCGGCTGATCGACATTGCGCTTTCGGTGACGGGCCTTGTGGTGACGAGTCCGCTGCTGGTCTGTGCGGCGGCGCTGATTCGCGCGACCTCCCGCGGACCCGTGATCTTCCGCCAGACCCGCTGCGGTCTCAACGGCCGAACGTTCACCTGCTACAAGTTCCGCTCCATGGTGGCGGATGCCGAAAAGCGCCTGCCGGAAGTCGCTCATCTCAATTTGAGAGAAGTCGTTACCAAGATTCCCAACGACCCTCGTCTGACATCAGCGGGCAAATGGCTGCGCAAGTTTTCTATCGACGAGCTGCCACAGCTTTTGAACGTCTTAAAGGGAGACATGTCGCTGGTGGGTCCGCGCCCCGCAATTCCGAGCGAAGTCGCTCAATACCAGCGCTGGCAGCGCCGGCGGCTGAGGATGCGTCCGGGCCTGACCTGCCTCTGGGCACTAAAGGGAAGGGACCGCATGGATTTCGAATCGTGGATGCGTCTCGATCTTCAATACATCGACAATTGGTCGCTGGGACTCGATGCGCGCATCATGCTCCTGACCATCCCACAGGTGATCTCGGGACGGGGCGCGAGTTAGGGGCTGTATCCTGAAGTCCGGAGAATTCCATGCATCTTCTGCCCACACCGGAAGAAGTAGTAGGCATACTGCGCGAGACAGGCGCTCTGCGCTCCGGGCACTTTGAGTTTCCGGACGGGACGCATTCGAACGAGTACCTTCAGGTGCCCCTCGCCATGCGCCACTATCAATACGCCAAGACTCTCAGCGTCGGCCTGAGCCGCCTGCTGCGCGCTAACAGCGAGATTCGCGCGATCATCCCGGAGCTCTCCATCGTTTCGCCGGCAACCGGAGGGCTTCCTGTGGCCTACGGGATTTGCGAGGCGCTCGGCGCGAAACAGGTCTACTGGGCGGAGCGCGAATGCCCCGGAGGCGCATACCGGTTTCGTCCTTTTATTCAGCCGGAACCGGGCGAGCAGGTCATGCTGGTGGACGACATTCTGCACAGTGGCCGCAACCTGACCGATCTCCGAAAAACCATTGAAAGTTTCGGAGCGAAGGTGACTGGACTGGCCGTTATTGTGCACCAGCCGGTGACCCACACGAACGATTTCGGCAATCTGCCGCTTTTTCGTCTGGCGTGCCTCGAAGCCAGCTACTACGCGGGCGCCGCTTCCTGCGATTTGTGCCAGCGGGAAGTCCCTTTGACCAAAGTCTGGATGTAACGGCATAATTTCAGTGACAGTCAGCGGGTTTTATCAACGAAATCAGCAACTTAACCTGTGTGGATACCCCCTGCTTAAGCAGGGTGCACATTGTTACATCTCCGTTGCGACAAGGGCTATTATGTTCGTTGGATCTTACATTTCCACAGGCTTTTGCACGGCGTGCGTTGAAAACATCGGGGGCGTCTGTTGAAGCTGACGACGGTCGATTGGGCGATTATCGCCGCCTACTTTCTGTTCAACATCGCAATCGGCTTTTACTACAAGGGGCGGGCGGGCACCAATACGAGCGAATTCTTCCTTTCCGGCCGCAACGTCCCCTGGTGGCTGGCCGGAACATCAATGGTCGCGACAACTTTCGCAGCCGACACGCCGCTGGTGGTCACCGGCCTGGTGGCGAAAAACGGCATCGCCGGCAACTGGCTGTGGTGGAACATGGCGGCGAGCGGGATGCTCACCGTGTTTCTGTTCGCGCGCCTCTGGCGCAGGTCGGGCGTCACCACTGACATCGAGCTGGCCGAACTGCGTTACTCCGGGCGCCCGGCGGCGTTCCTGCGGGGTTTCCGCTCCGTCTATCTGGGGGTGGTGATGAACTGCATCATCCTCGGCTGGGTCAATCTGGCGATGGTGAAGATTCTGGGGCTCGTCCTGGGGATTTCGAAGGGCCAGGCGCTCTGGGTCGTCGTCGGAATCATCGCGCTGACATCCTTCATCTCCGCGCTTTCAGGACTTTGGGGAGTGCTGGTAACCGACCTCTTTCAATTCGTCGTAAAAATGGGCATGGTCATCGTGCTGGGCGTTGCCGCGGTGCGCGCGGTGGGCGGCATTGAGGCCATGAAGGCCAAGCTGGGGGGGGAGGGAAGCCCCTTCCTGAGTTTCGTTCCCGACCTTCATTCCGTCTGGATGCCCGCCGTTACTTTTTTCGTCTATATCGCGGTCAACTGGTGGGCCACCTGGTATCCGGGCGCGGAACCGGGCGGCGGCGGCTACGTGGCGCAGCGCATGTTCAGCGCGAAGGATGAGCGCAATTCGCTGCTGGCAACCCTGTGGTTCAACATCGCACACTACGCCCTGCGTCCCTGGCCGTGGGTGCTGGTGGGGATGGCATCGGTGATTCTGTACCCACACCTGCAGGACCCGGAAACCGGCTATATACGCGTAATGATCGACTACCTTCCCGCGTCCCTGCGAGGGCTCATGGTAGCGGCGTTCGCAGCAGCCTTTATGTCCACGGTTGGCACGCAGCTGAACTGGGGCGCAAGCTACCTGGTGAACGACTTCTACCGGCGCTTTCTTGAAAAGGACAAGCCAGACCGCCATTATGTGCGGGCCTCGCAAGTGGCCACCGTGATGCTGACCGTGATTTCAGCAATCGTGACCTGGTATATGGATTCCATCGCCGGAGCCTGGAAATTACTGATTGCCACGGGCGCCGGGACGGGCATCGTGCTCATCCTGCGCTGGTACTGGTGGCGTATTAATGCCTGGAGCGAAGTCTCATCCATGGCGTCGGCCTTTGCGGTGTCGATCCTGCTGCAGACCGTTTTCCATATGGATAGCGACGACCCGGTGCAGTTCGCCCACATCATCCTGATTACCGTGGGCATCACGATGGTGGTGTGGGTGAGCGTGACGTTCCTGACCGCGCCCGAAAGCGACGCGACGCTGCTGGGGTTCTATCGCAAGGTTCGTCCTTCAGCGGTTGGCTGGCGGCCCATCCAGCGGCTGGCTCCGGAGGTTCCGGTTTCCCATGATCTGGGATGGAACCTGCTCGACTGGCTTTGCGGGTGCGTCCTGGTCTATGGAGCGCTTTTCGGTATCGGCAAAATCATTCTGCACTCCTATGGAATGGGCGCGCTGTTTCTCGGCATGTCCCTCGCGGCGGGCGCGGTGATTTACTGGGATCTTTCCCGTCGCGGATGGTCGTCCGTAATGGAATGATGGTTATTGAAGATCATGCCGATTTACAAGCCACTTTCCGCAATCCTGCTGCTCGCCTTTTCCCTGGCCGCCCAGCAGCCGGAAAAGCTGGCGCCATACTATCCGACGCCTGAAACGATTGTCCAGCAGATGCTCGACTACGGTCAGCTGAAGCCTGGAGAAAAGATGTTCGATCTGGGCAGCGGCGATGGGCGTATCGTCTTAATGGCTGCGCGTAAGTATGGCGCGGATGCCACGGGCGTAGAGTTGGACGACGACCTCTACATCCAGAGCCAGACTAAGATCCGGGCACTGGGGCTGCAGAAGACAGCGCGGATCATTCACGGTGACATCCTTACGCAGGATTATTCCTCCGCCAATCTGATCACCGTTTATCTGCTGCCGGCATCGAATATCAAGGTCCGCCCGGTCCTCGATCGCCAGCTCAAAAAAGGCACGCGCATTGTGGCGCACGATTTCGAGATCGGCGGCTGGACGCCCACCAGAATCATCACCATTCCGGACGACGGAGAGGGACGAAGCCACACGCTGTTCCTCTACGTCAAATAGCATGCGCATCGGCATCACCTGCTACCCAACGTACGGCGGCAGCGGCATCGTCGCCACGGAACTGGGTCTTGAGCTGGCGAATCGCGGACACGATATTCACTTCATCACGTACGCGAACCCGATTCGCCTCGATCCCAACATCCCGCGCATTCATTATCACGAGGTGGAAGTTTCAAACTATCCCCTGTTTCAATATCCGCCGTACAGTCTCGCGCTCGCGTCGAGAATGGCCGATGTGGCGGAGAATTACCGCCTCGATCTGCTGCACGTTCATTACGCCATTCCGCATTCCATTTCGGCTTTGCTGGCGCGCCAGATGATGGCCGCGAAGCGCCGGCTGCCTTTCATCACCACCCTGCATGGCACCGACATCACGCTGGTGGGAATGGACCCTTCGTACTTCGCGATCACGAAGTTTTCCATTGAGCAATCGGACGGCATCACCTGCATCAGCGACGACCTGCGGCGGCACACCCTCGAAGTGTTCGGCGTCGAGAATGAAATCCGCGTCATTCATAATTTCGTCAACTGCACAACTTATGCGCCCGATCCGGAGCGCAGAGGCATTGAACAATTTGCGCCAGGTGGAGAAAAGCTGCTGATCCATCTGTCGAATTTTCGGCCGGTCAAGCGTGTGCAGGATTGTATCCGGGTGCTTGCTGAAGTGCGCAAAGAGGCCAATGTCCGGCTGCTGATGGTGGGGGATGGACCGGAGCGCGGCCCGGCGGAGAATCTCGCGGGCCAGCTGGGCGTTCGCCAGTATGTCGATTTCCTGGGTAAGCAGAACAACGTGGAGCGGCTGATTCGCCTGGCTCACGTACTGCTGATGCCGAGCGAGATGGAGTCGTTCGGCCTGGCGGCGCTGGAAGCGATGGCATGCGGGGTTCCGGCCGTGGCAACTCGTGTGGGCGGGGTTTCCGAGCTGATCGCGCACGGGATCGACGGGTTCACCGAAGAGGTGGGGGATATCTCGGGGCAGGCGCGGCGAGTGGTCGCGTTAGTTACCGATCCGGCGCTTCATACCGAAATGGCAGCCGCCGCCAGAAGGACGGCACAGTCGCGATTTGGGACCGAGAAGATAATTCCTCTGTATGAAGATTATTATCAGACGGTGCTGGGCCAGACCAGACCCAAAGTAGAGGGAAGGTCCGCGAAATCGGGAACCAGCGATGCCCTGGACTGAAAGAGTGGGCGAGCATCAATACGCCCCTGCCACCCTCATGCAACCGGGTAGTTGATCGATTCTTGTTCAATCGCCGCAGCGGCATCATCCCGCGATTTGTACACCGGGCGGCTGAAAATACGGCTAAATACTCCGCTCGCCCGCGGCGGGGCTGCTGCTCAGCGCCGCTTCAACCACCTCGGTCAACTGGTCGATCGTAAAGGGTTTACCGAGAAAGCCGGCCAGCCCTTTTCCGTGGAAACGCTCGGCCGCGGTGCTGTGACTGAAGCCGCTCGCAAGCACTACCGGGACTTTCGAACTGATGCCCCGCATTTTCTCCAGAGCCTCCGCACCATCCATCACCGGCATCGTCAAATCGAGCAAGACGGCATCGATTTCGACGTGCGCCCGGCGAAATAGTTCGACGCCCTCTTCGCCATTTTCCGCCACCAGAACGCGATAGCCGCGGCTCTCGAGCGCGGCGCGGGCGAAGTTCCGAACTACGCTTTCATCGTCCACCACAAGAATGGTTCCGGAAGCCCTGCGGGCAATGCGGTGCGGCGCAGCTTTAGGCTCTGGTTGAACATCGGGCATGGCCGGGAAGTACATTTCGAAAGAACTGCCTTCTCCCGGCTTGCTGCGCAGTTTGAGAAATCCCCGGTGGCCCTGCATGATGCCGTGGACGGCGGAAAGACCAAGACCCCGACAAGGACGCCTCAGGTGCCAAAGAATAGCGAATTCGGTGAGATTGCCTTTCTTCGCGAGATAT
>JBDUBZ010000015.1:0-21470 GCA_040003745.1 Terriglobia bacterium | reverse complement strand
CCGTGTGCGTGGACGAGAAAGAAACGTTGCCGGAGTAGTTCTGGGAGCCTCCGCCGTTGTAGATTGTGTTGTTATAGAACGCGCCGAACTTGAAGTTATGCTTGCCTTTGACCCAGGTCAGGTCGTTTCTTAGTTCCCAGTTGGTGCTGCCCTGAGTGTTGGTATCCTGACTGCCCCAGCTGGTGAACGTGTCGCCGAAGTTGATTTGGGGGAAGTTGACATTGCAGTCGGGCCAGTTGGGGATACAGATGCCCAGGGTCTTCCATCCTACGCTATTGAGAGGAGTCAGACCAAAGCTCATAGGCGAACCCTTCAGGTATCCTACGCCTGCGATATTGAACACATTGACCGTTTTTCCGCCGGTGACCCGGTTAAACACCGTAGGCGAGATGGTGAATTCGTGAGTCAGGCGATAGACCCTCCAGTAAGTCGAGCCCTCCGATGCGCCCGACAGCCCTCCCGGCAGGCCATTGGTTAATCCCAGGCCCCCAACCCCGCCCGGATTCACCTGGCTGGCCGACGTCCCCCGGCCGTAATAGAAGGCCACATGCTGCTGCCTGAGAAGAACCTGGTCAAGTTTGATGCTCCATTTGTCAACCGGAGCCCTCGTCCCGGAGCTGCTCGGAATACGATAATTTTGCCTTAAATAGGCTGAGGTGCCAGGAACCAGGCCGGGAATGTTGGGCACGGCAAGCGGCGACGCATATTTTATAATCGCCGCAGCGACCGGATCGAACCTCGCCTGGGGGATGATGTTACCCGGAAACGCGGTGCGCGTATAGGCGCCCGTTGCGGGGTTCTGAGTTTGCGTGGCCGGATCGTAGATCGTGTACAGCTTGTTGTTGCCGTCGACAAAGTGACTGAAGTCGCCGTTATACATTTCAGGCGCGGGCACGCTGAGAGGTGTGACGGAAGGGCCCACGCGATTGCGGAAACCTTCGTAGGAAAAGAACCAGAAGGTCCGGCTTTTACCGTTATAGATTTTCGGAATAGTAAGCGGTGCGCCGGCAGTAAAGCCAAAATCGTTCTGCTTCAGGATAGGCTTGAAGGTCGCAAAGAAGCCGCGCGCATCCATGTCGTAGTTGCGCACATACTCGTAAATATTGCCATGAAACTGATTAGTGCCGGATTTCGAGACGAAGCTGATGGACCCGCCCGACGCGTGGCCGGTCTCCGCCTTGAAACCACCGGATTCGACGCTGAACTCCGCGAGTGAATCGATCGAGGGAGAGTTTTGTGCCGCCTGGCCCTGAGTACTTAAATCGGTTGAGCCCGAAACCGTAGCGCCATCGAGCGTCATGCCCTCGAGGCCGCGTTGTCCGCCGCCGATTCGAAAATTGCCAGCGGCGCCCTGGACATCTGTGGTTGTGTTAGCCAAATCGATCGGGCTGCGAACGCCGCCGTTCACGGCAAGCGGAAGCTCGTCGACAAATTTAGTGGAAACCTGTGTCGCTACGCGCGCGGTGTCTGTCTGCAGCTGCGAGACCTCGCTCGTGACTTCGACCGTCTCCGTCGCGGCTCCCACCTGTAGCTGCACATCGAGCGAAACGGCGCCGCCAGCCGCCAGGGCGATTCCGTCCTGGATGAATGCCTTGAAACCCGGACTCTCCACTCGCAGGCGGTAATTCCCCCCTGGCAGCGACGGAATCGTGAATTCACCGGTGCTCGCGCCGCTGGTGGTCTTGAAATCGTTGTTGGTTGCGGTGTTTACCGCGGTGACCGACGCATTTGGCACAACAGCGCCAGTCGTATCTTTGATAATCCCGCGCATCGTGCCTCGGTCTCCCTGGGCCCACACGGCGGAACAGAACAATACGAACAGAAATGCAAACTTTGCTTTTTTTAGCATAGGACGGCTCGTCATTACTAGAGAGGCAGAACCACCATCCCCAAAACGTTGATTCAACCTGCCAGCGACTTATATCACGGAAATCAACCAACAAGCAAGATTTATCAGAAACTGTGCCAAATGGCCTGCGTCGGCTCAACCTGGACTGGGAGGTACGGGGGGGAGGGGGCGAAACAACTGGCCTAAGTTCTGACCCTGTGTTCGACCGCGATCATGCAGATCGAACTGCTGGTGATCGTGGGGCGGATTCGAGCCTGGACCAGGGTATCGGCAAACTTAAAGAAGCTATTCTGCTGAGCGGGATCTGTTCTGACCGGCGACGACCGGCATGCTGGCGCTCTCGTTGCTGTGTCCCCCGCAACGGAAAGAATACATAACGTTTTAAGACACCGTAGTAACAGAATGCCGGACTGAGCCATCGCAGACACAGCCCGGCCAGAAACGATCTCTTACTGATTGCGCTTATTGCTTCATTCGTTTAAAGCGCACCACAAGTGCACCACCACGGCCCTGTGGTCCGCCCCCGGCGCGCCCGCCCGCCTGGGGTCCGTCGCCTGCGCGTCCACCTGCTGGGGGCCCACCTGCCTGCGGCCCCTCGCCTGCGCGCCCACCACGTGCGCCGGACGGAGTATCGCCAGGTCCGCCAGCTGTCAGAACAAGAATATCGCCCTCGAAATGAAAGTTGCGCGCCTGATCGGAACCCTCCGCACGCGGATTGAGATCCATAATGTGCCTGCGGCTGAGGAGATTCCCCACAATCGTGTACGTTCCCCAGGAAGCGGCCGTTCGGCTGTAGCGGGCCACCAGCTCTTCCTTCGTCATCTGGTCCAGCGGCTTGCTCACTTTCTCCCGTCCTTCGGGCAGTTCCGATTCGGAATAATAACCGTCGGCAGTGATGACGAGGAACTCCGGCGCTGCCGGCGGCTGGCCTTCTGTCGTCCCCCGCATCAGTGAAATTCTCTCCCAGGCTCCCACCAACGGATTGGTGCCTTGAGCCATAACCGGCAGGCACAAAAAAGCACATAGCGCAAGACTTCGAAGAACCATTCGTGATACTCCTTTTAGTTCGATTAACTTACCATACCTGTTTGCCGACGATATAAACGGCGCGGATGATCCCGGCGGAGCCTCGATGAGCAGGAATCATCTGGATTCATAACCGCAACTATTTCCCGGACCGGCAGCGCGTCAGAGGCGCAGCATAAGGAAGGAGGGGAAGTAAATTCGGATCGCAATCTGCGTTGATACCGGTTCGTTGCCCTTGCAACGAACCGGTATGTCAGAGAGCCCTAGCGTCCCGGAGCGGCAGATGCGGTTGTCGGCGGGGGGTTGAACACCACCTTCGAAGGTGTCCACTTTGTGATTCGTCCACGCGTCGTATCGCCGGAAAAAATATTCCCCTTCGAATCCATGACTAGATAGCTGGATTCGCCCCAGCTCCCATCGCCATTGCCTGTGACTCCCACCGCGCCGATTACATTGCCATCCCGGTCCACCTTCGTGAGCTGGCCGTCCAGGCCGGTTCCCGTCCATACCCCGCCAAACCGGTCGAAGTAGATGGAGCACACCAGGTTTTTCATTGGGATCGACCGGAGAAACTTGCCGTCCGAGGTGTATTGCACAATCCGGTATTGCTCGCGGTCGCCGATCCAGATGACGCCGGTCTGCGGGTCCACGGCACTCCCGTGAGCGCTGTCGAATTTTCCGGGCCCGCCGGTATTGCCGTAAATCTGATTGATAAAGTTTTGGTTCTTATCGAGGTGAATCACGCGGGCCACACCGATGCGGTTGGTCGCATCGGGCGCGTCCACGTCATTCGGGCTTTCGTTGGCGTGACCTTCGAAGATGAACATATCGCCGTTAGGCAGAAAGTCCACCATCACCGGCTCCCAGAGCAGCCTCTGCCCTTTTTCCTCGTCCCAGTCCCCGCGGTGGCCTCTTTCCCCCAGGGTCTTTAAGAGCTTGCCGTCGGGGCTGATTTCCTTTACTGTGGCGGCGGCTTCATCGCAAATCCAGACATTGTCCTGGCTGTCGACCTTCATGCCGTGCGCTTTGACGTGATGCGTTATCACGTCCTCGCCAACGGTGAGCAGAAGCTTGCCATCCGGGCTGAACTTGAACAGCTGCGGCTGGCCGGCGGCGTTGCGCTGCAGCCCCCACACGTTGTCTTTCGAATCAATACCGACAGACACCATGCCGCCCGTGCCCTTAATCAGTTCCTTGTACGGCTGACTGGGGGTGTACGTCAGGGTAGGCTTCCACCAGACCTTCCCCTTGCCACCGCCGAGGGCACCCGTAATGCGGTTTCCGCAAATGGGTGAACGGTAGCAGGACGGGGTATCTCCGACCTCGAGCGGGTTCGCGTCGAGGTTGGCTTTGCATCCTGCCGATACAGCAGCCACATTCGCCGACAGGCAGGCATGCTGGGGGCCAGCCGTCAAACCGGGACAGATCTTTGCTGCTTCCTGGGTGCAAGCCTCCAGCACGACACCGCGCCCCCGCCCGCCACCACCAGGGAAGCCGCCGCCTCCGCCTCCGCCACCCGGGAAGGCGCCGGCCCCGGCGCGTCCACCAGCCGCGGCACCGCCAGCTCCCGGGGCCCCAGCGGCTCCGCGCCCACCACCCCCTCCGCGTCCGCCAAGAACCAGGGTCCATTCCATGGCCCCAACCTTGCCCGACGTGGGCTGTTGCGTTTGCGGCAAACCCAGCGGTGCGAAAAGTAAAACTCCGAGCGCGACAGAGCCTGCTCCGGATAAAGTACGTACGTTCATTTGTGTGTGCCTCTTAATGGATCAAGTAATGCAATCAGCCGCCGTGACCTGCGGGGATGCCAACGACGGATTATATATGTATACGTTAGCCGGGCGCAAGTGAGGTACCGCAAAGCCGTTACGCGGCCTTTTAAACAAAATGCTCCTGCAAATAAGTTGAGCAGGGCACGAAATCATGCAGACGCGCTGCTGGCGTGCCACCAGGCATCGATTTAGCGAGGTGGTTCTCACGGGGCCTCCTGCGGGGCCGTATCGAATCTTGCAGTAAAACTCTGCTCCCAGCGCGCACAGTGCGACCGTATCCACACGGGAACATTCCAGCCACAAAGCATCTATTGCGTCACACCAAACGTGTGCTTCACAACAATCCTTACGGAGGCTTTTCAGCCAGCCTGGCCCATGCACCCACGCGGATACGCCGGGGGATTTGGTAGATGCCCCCGGCGCCGGAATGAGCGGGTATTTCCGCTCTTACTTTTTGATGCCGAACGCGTAGATTCGCGCGTCCCAGGAGCTTAGATAGACAACGCCATCGGAAACGGCAAGGCTGCCATAGTGACTCCAGCTGTCGATGGCGTCACCGCTCGAGTACAACTCATCTCCCGTCTGCGGATCAAGAGCATAGAGAACCGCGTGCGTCGTATCCCTGCCGCCGCTGTAGCGCTGGCCGGCCTTTTGGGTATTAATGTCACGCCACGCGGCATCCCTTTCGTTGCCCGGAATGCTTGCTTCCAGCGGGTTGCCGCCGCGTCCACCGCCGCGCCCTCCCCCACGTCCACCCGCTGCTCCCCTGCCGCCAGGTGCGCCGCCAACACCGCCCCTGCCGCCAGCCGCGCCGGGTCCGCCAGCCGCGCCGGGTCCGCCGCCTACACCGCCCCTGCCGCCACCAATGCCGCCACGTCCGCCACCGCGACCTCCGCCGGGAATAAGGTCCGCACCACGATCTCCGTTCGCCAGAATGAGAATCATGCCATTCGCGATCACCGCCACGCCAGGCAGATCCAGATCGGCGGAAACCCACTGCGGTACCAGTGTCGGTTTGGCTCCGGTGCCTTCCACTGTGAACGCCATGAGCTGTCCGTTCACCGACGGCCCGTGAGTCTTGGGAAACAGCCCGATTGTGTCTTTCGCAGGCGGGCCGTAGTAAGGCGCGAGGAGCCATCGCTTGCCCTTCTCATCCACCCACGTCGACATTACGCTCCACATGCCGTTGTAGCCGTACAACACCGGATCGTTCGACCAGCGGGGCGAGGTGTAGAGCGGGGTGCGATGATCCGAACCGCCAAGATTCTTGGCGTCCATCAGATAGATAACGCCTTCCTTCGCGGTGGATGCCACCAGCGTGCGATCGTCGAAAGGAAATGAAACGGGGCTGCTCGAACCGAGATCAAGATCCCATTTATTGATGTAATCCATATTTGCCGGAGAAAAGGAATCTACGAGGGAAACGTTTCTGTCCAGTTCCACCACCGAATTTCCCCATCGGCCGGAAGCCGGATCATAAGCGCCATCCGCGGTCTGCGCGACTACACCGAAAGGAGTCTTGGTGACACCGGCCCGTCCCCATGGGCCGGAACCTTTTCCGTGACTCGTGTAAAAATTCGTTACCAGATGATCCGGATCGGCGACATCAATGCCGACTATCCGCGAAGTCGCATTCTGGCAGCCCCGCGTGGTGCCGGTGTAGATCACGCCGTCCACCAGATTCAGACTGAAGTTGCGGGTAAAGGGCGGCACGATGCTCGTGGCCGGGAATCGATCCTCGCCATCGGTAATGCTCACGCCGCGAATTTTTCCGTCGGTCGGGAGGAAATACAGGATGCCGCTCTGCTTGTCGATCACCGGCGTCGCATTCATATTATTGGGGCAGAAGGCGTAGGCGGCAGCGGCCGGAGTCGCCTTATTCGGATAATCTTTCGACCAGAGAATAGTCCCCGCATTCGCGTCGATCGCAAAAATCTTGTTTTGTTCGTGGGTGCCGCCGCCGACAAAAAGCACTTTCTTCGGGCCCTGCCTGGTCTGAACATTGTCGATTACCAGGGGATCGGTCATCGTAGCGTATTTGTTGATCGGATCGGTCTTCACGTCCGTCTGAAGCTTCCACAACAACTGAAGCTTCGACACGTTATCCTTCGTGAGTTTGGTTTCTCCGCGAGCCCAGCCCGTGCGTTCCTCATCGTAGGCGTAAGTCGCCCAGTCCGTTGTAAAAGGTCCTTTGGACAATACCGGCGGAGCATTTGCCGGTCGCGGATTGGCGGTCAGTCCGCGGGTGATCGTAGCCACGGTAGCGTCGACTTCCGCCTTAGGCGGCCGAGGCGTCCCGGCGGGCGGCATCTGATCGGATCGCATTCTAAACGCGATGTTCTGCCATGTGTCGCGTTCATCCATCAGAGAGGTTGTCGAGGCCAGCAGTTTCTGCATATCGACGTTCCCGGACGGTAACCCGGTGTTATGGCACCCCAGGCAGCTCCTTTCGAGAAACGGCCGCACAGACTGTGCGAGAGCGGAACTGGGTCCGCCATCACCGGCGGCAGGCGGAGCCTGAGCAACCAGCTTAAAAACGCATGTGCCGGCGGTAAGCAGAAGCGCCAAAGCGCCGGCGGCGCGGGCTGGACGCCTGAAAGTGATGAATCTCGACATGTCAAACATTTAGATCTCCAGGATTTGCGCTGCGATGAGACAACGCTAGATGGAATATATCAAAAGCGTGACGCATCTGGCCTTGCGCTATAGAATAGAACCCATGCGAATTATTTCCGTAGTGTCCGTAATGCTTGGGTTGACGGTTGTGGCAACCGCCCAAAATGCAGGTACCCCGCAAGGCAGGGGCGCCCCTCCCCCCGCGATGACCCTGACGATTCCGGGATTTCCCGATGGCGGCCACTTCCCCGTCAAGTTCTCCCAGGCCGCGCCAGGCGTGGCGCCCGGTGAGGGCACTTCGCCCCCGATCCAGTGGGCCAACGCGCCCGCCGGTACCCAAAGCTTTGTCATCCACATGCACGATATGGACGTCACTCGCAACAAAACCACCGACGATCAGGTGCATTGGGTGGTCTGGAACCTTCCCGCGACCCTGACCGGTCTTCCGGAAGGCGTGCCGAAGGGTTCGCAGATGGCGGACGGCGCCTATCAGATCAGCGCCACGGGCCCCATGTACCGCGGTCCAGGAGCGCCGGCGAATGGCCCGTTCCACCACTACGTAATCGAATTCTACGCACTGGATTCGAAGCTGGATGTGAAACCCTCTGCCGACGCATTCGCAACCCGCGCGGAAGTGATCAAAGCGATTCAGGGCCACATCCTGGCGAAAGCAGTGTACGGCGGGTTGTTCAGAAAGCCCGAATAGCGCGCAGGCGGAACTATTTCTGCTTCGTGCGGGCTTCTTCCAGTATCCGTTTGGCGCGGGACGGGTTGTAAACTCCGCACGAACAAAACCGGGCGAGGTAGGTCACCGCCTCGTCCGGCGTGCGACGGCCTTCTTTGACCCAGTCCACCATCTTCTTAGCGAGAGATGCGCTCACCATGCCATGCCCACACATGGTGGAAAGCTTCAGAATATCTTCGTTGGGCAGGTGCTCGGTGTGGCCCTCGAATCCCAGGGAATAACCGATGCTGTGGCGGCAGGAATCCGCGGCGTGGCAGCACTGCTCAGCCCCATCGATTGAGGTAGAGATATTCACGCTGAGGCCCAGGTCCGCGGCCTTGACGGTTTTCAGGAAATCTTCGGCGGCCATACGGTTGTCGAACACCGCGGCCGCGGTTGACGGCGTATTCAGACCGTCAATCACGGCTTGAAAATCCGGTCGCATATCCCGCTTCCAGTGCGAACCCGGGTTCATCGATTTCGACGCGCGCAACGCGCCGCCATTTCTCGAGTCCCCCAGGTTCACCGGCTTAAAGGGCAGCGCCATCTCCAGAAACCGGCGCAGTTTGGGAACCGAGCCCTCGTCGTTTTGCCCGCGGCAGCACATCGCAAAAACGACGTAATCGTCCTGAAAGCTGTTTGCGTCTCCGTACCGATGCAGGGTATTCGTCATCTCGCCACTACCTCGCCAATCGTCACGACATTCGCCGGGTTCGTGATCCGGCCAAGCCCGGTGTTCGTCTTCGCGCGCTCCAGCTTATAGCCGAGCCGTTCCAGAATGGGAGCGACAAGCCGCTCTTCGCCGTCGGGGTCGCAACATGTCGCCACTCCAAGCGCGACCACCGTGTCAAGTCTCTTTTCGACCCGGCGAACCAAACTCACGATCTCTTCCGTGCGCTCGACAGGAACCTTAATTTCGATAATCGCGGACATCACCTTCTCGTCCATGATGTCCTCGCGGAGCGTTCCGGAGTTGACATCGGACATCAACGACGTGAGCGGATTTCGAGCTTCAAACACCACTCCTGCGCGCGCCAGTTCCCAGGCCATCTCCTGGATGTCCCGGAACCAGACGCCCACCCCGGGCCGGCCCAGTTCTATGGTGAATCCAACCTCCCCCACCTTCACCCGACCGCTCACGTCGTTGGTTTTCACCTCTTCGGTCCCGCGTCCCTCGATGCCTGTCGATTCATGCGGAACCCGGGGATCTGAGAATGCGCGGCGCACGACTCTTGGCCAGGTCAGTTCTTCCGGCGCAAACGCGGCCGTTGGGCAGACATCCGGCTCGGGGTCGAACCGGAGCCGCATCATGCGAAATAGTTTGCGAACGGTGCGCACCACCGTGGGGTTCAGGTGCTCCTGGCTCAACCCGTTGAAACAGGCGTAGCACTCCACGCATTCGTCGCGATTTACCGTAGCGCGTTCAATGACCGGATCGATATAGATCGCGCCCATGGGACACACATACGTGCAGTTCCCGCACGCAACACATTTGTCGGGGTCGATTCTCATACCGATTCCTTCCTGCTCCTAATGCGCCATGTAGTGATGGGCGAGATCGACGTACCCGTTGATGGCAATCCGGGTGGACATGCCATCGCCCGCGGCACTGGCCAGATGCCACATACCCATCGGGGCATAGACCACGTCCCCGTCATCCGCAATGAAGGTAGGCTGCGTCTCGAGCGCATAGCGTATTTTGCCCTCCATAATGAACCAGAACTCCGACGAGGAGACGTGGAAATGGCCGTTAGTTGCCGGGCCCGAATTCGGCGTGCCCCTGCCCCGAATGATATTCACCACTGCGCGGTCGTCCTTCACGAAGTTATTGGACCGGACCTTTCCGGAAATGACGTCGTTGAAGTCGAAATACGGCTGGTTTCCGTTCTCGTACTTCCCCTTGCCCGCGACCGTGATCTTAATGAATTCCATGCCGGGAATCTCCGGCGGCTTCTCGTCGCCCGGATAGTCCGTCGTCGCGCCGGCGATGTTCACTTCGAAGCGCAGCGAAGGCTTGTCACCGACGGTTTCCATGCTGTAAATGTTGCGGTAGGGCACCTGCACCATGAAGCCCTTGCTGGCGACGAAAGGCTCCTGGCCTTCGATCGTGAACCGAATCTGCCCATCCTGAATAATCCACCACTCGCGCGTGTCGGCATTGAAGCGCCGGGGCGTTTTCTCTCCAGGACCCATAGAAATATAGGCTGCGCGGAGGTAATTGTCGTTCACAATGGCTTCGGTCCAGTTGGCCTGGCCTTTGTGCGCGGCGAGAATCTCGGTGAGGCGCCAGACGGGTTTCATCGGCGCTACCCACCCCGCCGGATGAAGCGGCTTGGGAGCCCATGCAGTGGTCGGCGGAACACGCGGACCACGCCCGGCCCCTGCCGCCACCGGCGCGGGAGGGGGGGCTTGCGCGAAAAGCAGGGCCATTGACGCGAAACCGCCAGCCCATTTCGTGAAATTCCTGTTTGTCATATGCCCCTTTTCTGGTTCGAGTAGGGTTAACCGGACCCGGTCCCCCGGTTTAGTGATGTTCGAGAAGGCTGCCGAAGCCCTTGACCTTGTCCTTGATCCCCATTTTTCGAAGCGCCGACCAATAAATTACCGTTCCTGATGCAAATACGGGGATCTTCAGCCATCGCTCAGCATCGGCAGCGACGTAACAATAATGAAGATTCGTTCCCAACTGCAGAATCGCATCCGGCTTCGCCTCGGCGCAGCGCAGCGTGGCATCGCGCAGAGCGTCATAGCCCTGTGAGGCGACGTGAATGATGCTCTTGCACTTGAGCCCCTCGACATGAACCACTTCAAAGCCCCGCGAAGTGAAATAGCTGGTGGCATTGTGTTCAATGACCGGGTAGTAAGGCGTTAAAAGGGCGATGCGTTTGGCGCCGCTGAGCTTAAAAGCCTGTTCCGCCGACTGGGCACCCATCGTTACATCCACACCGGAAATGCGCTGAAGATGTTCGAGGAGCGCGAAGCTTCCTTTCTCACCGCCCATATAGCTTTGGGAACTCATTCCCAGGATCAGATGATCCATCAACGTTTCTTTCAGACGGCGAACCGAATCGTCGAGGTTCTCCGCGACGTGCTTCATGATGATTTCCCAGTCGGCGTTGGCGTCAATCTTCTGATTCGGAACGTAATACCGGTCGATGGCGTTGATGACGCCTTCCGGCCGCATATCCATCATTTCGTTCTCGACATTTACGTTCGGCCCCGGCGTCATAATGCCGATAACTCCCCGGGGACCCAGCGCATTGACATATCGCTGATTGTCGTGAGTCGTACCCTCTAACTCGGCTTTTGCTTTGGTTATCTGCTCGTCAGACGTCATTAACGTTCCTTTGTATATACGATATTGCCCGCTACGTACACGGACTGAATTGTTTGGGTATTCCGGATGTCGTCGAGCGGGTTCTTAGTCAGCACGATGAGATCGGCCCACTTCCCGCGCCGGACCGTACCAAGGTCCGGGGCTTTCAGGAATTCCGCGCCGCTCCTGGTGGCTGCAACAATGACCTGCATCGGGGTTAAGCCGGCTTCGACCATTTCCTGCAGTTCGAGGTGGTCAAAATAGCCCTGAAAACGTCCCGGAACTCCGGTGTCGGTTCCCATCCCATAATGCACGCCCCCGTCCGCGAGGGCTTTCAGATTTTTCTTGCCGATCGCGAGCGCCTGGCGGTATTTTTCCAGATTCGGATCAGCCGCTATTTTTGCCTGGTACTCAGGACTGCCTAAAGTTTTGATCGTGTCCGCGGAAACACTTCGCGTAAAGAAGGGGTCGGAGAGAAAGTCCGGGGTCTTCGCGAAAACGGCGAGCGAAAACTCGCGGCTCAGGGTGGAAGCTACCTGCCAGGTGTGGTGCCGCTTCATGCTGGCGATCAATTTCTGATCGACAGGCTGGTCGCGAACGATGTGCGCCAGCCCATCGATCCCGTAGTCCGCGAGATGCTGAGCGTCCTCCAGGTAAAAGACGTGCGCGACTACGCGAATTCCGTGCCGGTGAGCGCTGTCGATGATGGCTTTGCAGATGTCATAGGGCATGCGCTTCGCTTTGCCCATGTTGTCATCCGTCCAGAATTTGATGACGTCGACATGCTTGCGGGCCTGTTCCGCAACGGCCGGCTCAACATCGGCGACCGTGCTCAAAATGGCTGAGGGGATCCCAGGAAAGCTGATTCCGCCGCCAATACCGTCTTTGTAGACAAATCCCTGCCCCGCGGTATAAACACGCGCCATCGTCGGCCGCAAGGCCCGCTGCTGGTCTCTGATCTCGAAAATGGCATCTTTGTCGAGTCCCAGGCTGAGCACTGTTGTGACCCCGTATTCCGCATACGTCTTAAGATCACGCTCTACGGTCTGACGGGAGTACGATTTGGTGTCGAGCGCCATGCCGGACGTGATGGCGATGTGGGCGTGAAGGTCAATCATCCCCGGCATCAGGAACCGGCCGGCTAAATCGACAACTTCGGCTCCGGCGGGAACCTTCAGCCGGGAGACGGAGCCGACCCACGAAATCCGGCCGCCGTCGATGATGATAGCCGAATTCGGAACAGCCGCCGCGCCGGTGCCATCGATAAGCGTGAAGCCGCGCAGCACCCGTACCTCGGCTTTCAACGAAGTGGCCGCAAAAGTCAGGCTGAGGAGAAACGCCAGGGTCTGGCACAAGGTGAGAAGCCGGCGGGAAGGTGAAACCCGACCAAAAAATTTGGGTGTCTGGGAGCTCGAAAGACGCACTTTACCCGTCGATCCTTTGCATTTGCAGAAAGTTTATCATGCGGGTATATTCCCACCCTGAGACGCCCGCAGTTCGGCGGGCGCTTGCCGGACGAATGCAGGATTCAAACCGGGTCGGCAATCTGAACGCCGAGCAACGCACGGATAGACAAGCGGCGGCAGGAATATACCACGAAGCGGCCCGCAGCCCTGAGTTATCGGTCACCGGAGAAAACACGAAAACGGACTCCGATTTCACCAGCGGTGTTTATTACAAGGCGGTAGATAGTATGAAGATCCGGGAGTTTCCAAGTTATGACTGGCAGAGAGAATGGAGGCAGGTCGCCTGCTTCACGTCCAACGCGCGTTCGATACCGTGTCCTCGGGATGACCGTAGCGGTTTACATGATCACTTACATGGACCGCGTTGTCATCTCCAACGCGGGCCCCTCCATTCGAGCGGAGTTAGGTATATCGCTCGTCGCATTTGGCTGGATACTGGCCAGTTTCCGCTGGAGCTACGCTCTGTTTCAAATACCGGGCGGCTGGCTGGGGGACCGCATAGGTCCGCGGCGCGCGCTGGCGCTGATCGTCACCTGGTGGAGTATTTTCACCGCGGCTACCGGCATGGCATGGAGCGCCGCGTCGATGATCGTTATCAGCTTTTTTTTCGGAATGGGCGAGGCGGGCGCGTTTCCGATCGCGACCCGGTCACTTTCGCGCTGGCTGCTGCCTGGAGAGCGGGGGCTTGCCCAGGGCCTGACGCACGCCGGCTCGCGCCTTGGGGCCGCGCTTGCCCCTCCGGTGGTGGTTTACATTATTACCCTCTACGGATGGCGCTCGGCATTTTATGTGTTTGGATCGCTGGGGCTGATATGGAGCGCGTTCTGGTTTGTTTGGTATCGCGACACTCCGGCCGAGCATGGAGCAGTTAATGCAGCAGAGCGCGAACTGATTGAGGCAGGCTCGCGGAACCGGAAGAACATCGGCGCCTCGCTGTCCTGGCGGAAGATGTTCTCCACTTCCGCGATGTGGTATTTATGCGCCGCCTACTTTTGCTATACGTACGCGCTGGCTACCTATCTGGACTGGTTTCCTACATATCTGAAGGAGTACCGGCATTACCCCCTTGCCCAGATGGGGTTTTATGCCATGCTGCCGATGCTGGCCGGCACTGTCGGCGACTTCACCGGGGGATGGTTAGCCGATATCCGTCTGCGCCGCACCGGAAGGTTGAACTCCCGCCGCATCGTTGCAATCGTGGGATTCCTGGCGGGCGCCATCTTTATCATTCCCGCCACACTGACCTCCAGCCCAGGTTTGTCTGTGCTGTTTACCTGTCTGGCATTCTTCGGGATTGAGTTGACTGTGGGGGTTTCATGGGCCATTCCGCTTGATATCGCCGGAGATCGCGCCGGCTCTGTCTCGTCGGTCATGAACATGTGCGGCAACATCGGAGGCGCCCTTTCACCAATCGTCCTGGCGTACGTGGTGAAACTCTATGGCTGGAATCTTCCGTTTCTGATAACAGCGGCACTGTGCGCGCTGGGAGCCCTGTTTTATAGCAAAATCGATATCGACCGGACGGTCGTAGCGTGAGAACCAGTTACCTGCCTTCAAGGTGCGACGGCCATCCCGCGAGGATTCCCCGTCGAGCGCGGCCATCTTCCGGATGATTACGGCAAGCATGAATGGAAGTGTTTGAGGCGCGACGGATCGAGGACTTCCTCGTCAGGCACGGCAAGACGGCAGGACACAAGTGCCGGCCGTCTCCGACGGGCGCGCGCCGGTAGATCCCGGCGAGCGCACCTCTCAAGCGGCTCTCACGGTTCGTCTGGCCAACGCTACCAGTGCGTGGGCGTTCCGTCCGGACGCAGATACGTGGGGCCGGGGCCTGCTTCCGTGACTGTTTCGACAAGCGTGAGCTGCTTCTCATCCACGGAGATACCGAGCCCGGGTCTGTCGTTAGGCCACACCTTGCCGTTTCGGCACTCCAGGAATTCATGCAGATACGGAACAGGTCGGGTTCCCTGGTTGTATTCCATCAGCACCTGACCGGGGAAGGCCGTCATGGTTTGCATGTGGCCAACCGTCGCGATCGGGCCGGTGAAGTGCGGCATAATCCCGACTTTGTGGAGATCGCAGAGCGACATGATTTTGAGCATCTCGGTAATCCCGCCGACATTTGGCAGGGAGGCTCGTGCAAAGTCGATATCGCGCTGTTCGACGAGCGGAGCGAAATCCGCGCGGGTCCCCCATTCTTCTCCCGCCGCCAGCGGTATTTTAGTCATGAGGCGCAGCTTGGGGAGCTGCGTCCGAAACTGTTCTTCCCGCAGAGGATCTTCCGCGCAGAACGGCCGCGACGGCGCGATCAGATTACAGAGCTCGACCGATTCGGGAAAATCGAAGCTCTGATGAAAGTCGATCATCCAGTCGCCATCCGGCCCGACGCCTTCGCGAATCTGTGCCGCCGCTTCGCCGATTTCGCGGATGCGCGAGCGCGAGTGGAAAATGCCGCGACCTCCTTCCACGCCGACGGGCCCATCCGGCGAAGCAGCCGCGCGTCCGCCGCGGCCCCTGCCGCCCGCGGGAGGTCCGCCGGCCGGTGTGGGAGAAATCGCGCTGTCCACCCTGAACACCCGGTACCCTGCAGCCATGGTCGCGGCGGCGCGATCCTTCAGACTCATCCGCTGCAAATCGGCTTGTGGGACCGCGCCCTGCGGCACGCCGTTCGTCGCATAAATCTCGACGTGCTGGCGTGTCTTGCCGCCGAACAACTCGTAGAGAGGGGTTTCGAGCGCCTTGCCCTTGATGTCCCAGAGCGCGATATCGATCGCGCCCAGGGCATGCAATCGTTCCTTGCCTGGTGAGTAGAACGCATCCATGAACGCGTGCTGCCAGATGAATTCCGTATCGAACGCGTTCTTGCCGATCACGCTGCGCGCCACATTCCGCACGGTATCCGGCGATCCGCCCTGACCGATGCCGGTGATGCCGGCCTCCGTATCGACAAGCACGACCATGTTGCTCTGCGGAAAAGCCTGCGGACCGTTGGACTGGTAGTTCAGCGGATAATAGCAGCGGATCTTTGTCACGCGATTGACCGCCAGCTTTGCGGCCGATGCCTTTATGGCCCAGGAGGGCAGCGCCAGCGCGCCTGCCAGTCCTTTGGTGAACATCCTGCGATCCATCTTCATATTCGTCCTCTTTCAAATCTGGTTTCTATTTGGCGCCGATAACTACCGATAATAACGAATACCGCCCTATCGTCTTCTACAAGAACACCATGCACCGCCGAATCGATATCGACCGATTTCAGCGACGGCATGGCAGTATATTGACTCTACCTGTGGGTGGTACGCGAAACCGACTTTTATTGTCGCTCCTGGGCCTGCCCCTGTGGGCCGTCCCAGTGCAAGCCTACGATATCATCTTTCGCGGAAAGGTCGTCCGTGATTACGGCTCACCTCCGGGCCACATGGTCACCCTGCAGCGAGTCTGAAGGGGGAGGATCAGCCCGTAAGCGAAGGCGTAGCATCGCCCAGGACCGGCGAAAATTGCGTCCGTCTGGACGTCGATTCTTTCGGTCAGGTTTTGGCGTGCAATATGACTTTGCGGTATTTATTCGGGACGCGCCAGGGTGAGTCCGGGGCGGATGCCTCACTATAATGAGGCTGATGGGGCATTCCACTGTTGCGGTTTATCAACGGTACATTCACCCGTCGCCTCAAGCGGTGGAACTGGCGTACGAACGTATGCCGGCGATGAATCTGCTCCGGCTTCCGACAGATTCCCCACAGCGCATGAGGACCAAGTCGCGTTAGCCTGATAAAACTCTTTGTTTTATCGTGCCGGGGTGGCGAAATCAGCGGACGCATCGGACTTAAAAGTCCGATCAGGTCAGTCCTGGTTTCGTGCTACAGTTTGAAACTGTGCGGGCGTGGCGGAATCGGCAGACGCATCGGACTTAAGCGAAAGAACTTGAGTGCCCGCCGGGAAACCGGCGGTGCAGAACTGCTCAAAGTCGGGGAACCCTGTGAAATGGCGATCCCGAGCCAAGCCCGGCCAGAACCGGCCGGGAAGGTGTAGAGACTAGACGGGCAGCACCTGATACCCGGAACCAATTCGGGCACGGTGAAGGGATAGTCCAGACCACAAACGCCAAACGGCGGCGGCGAAAGCCGCAGATGGTAAGAAAATCCGTTGGGCCGCAAGGCCCGTGAGGGTTCAAGTCCCTCCGCCCGCACCATCTTTTCGTGCCTCTCGCGCCGGGAAACAACCGGCCAGATGGTCCCGCCCTGGCGCTTGGGATGGAACCATCACCCTTATCGCTTTACAGTCAGGGCATCCCTGCCCTCCTGACTGTTTTTGTTTTGGAGGCCGTCGATACCGCCGCTTTTGAAAGAACAGGGGTTCAACCGACCCGTGGCCTGAAATTCAGAACTTACGCGCAGCACAGAATTTGGGTGGGCGATGCAGGATTTCCTCTGTGATGAAGATCGGCGCGTTCGCGTGTCCGCATCAGCCCTCAGTGCAACGGGCTACGGAACCCCTCCCGCGACGGTCAGCCGCGATCAGACCCCGGTGCGATACATGGCCTTCTGCGGCCCAGCCCACATTCATGATTCGCTCAGAAGTTCGAGAGGATCGCGTGATCGTATTGCTGTACGACTTCGGCTCGCTGAACCGAGAGGTCGCCACTGAACTACACGTCAATGAGAGCCGCGTCTCTCAGATTAAACATTGCGCGATTCTAAAGCTACGTCTTCAGTTGGAGTCCGGAAGTACTTGGCGGGCTGTCCAGTCGAGCACACCATAGTAGCGATGAACCCGAAATCCTGTCCTGATTCCATCGAGTAGCAACTCCCTAATAGTCGACGCCATTCATTTGATTCTGCGAGCCTGCCGCATAAATAATCGCACCAAGATGCCGGGCGCCCATTTCAGTTCGGAGACGTCTGCCTTAGAAGCGGAAGGTGGCCGCTACTCCTGTCGTTACGGGCATGTCCACGGCCGGGAGTACGACGACTGTTCCACCTTTTTTCGTCACCAATTCAGCTAGATCGTCCAAAAGATCATCGACTTCCGGATTCTCCAAACGGCTGTACGCAATGCGGCCATTGGCTTGGTCTAACCTGCCGGGAATCAGCTTTCCTGCCTCCACCAACAGCGATTCAATCCGAGCCTCGGAAGCTGCCTTGGCGACTCCCACGAGGTCGTCCGTGCCTAACCCCTTCGATCTCGCCTCTTCGAACTCATCGATTAGCTTTTGCAGGCGCTCCCGAAACGCTCGCTCGACGATTTCCCACGCCCGCTGGCGTAGTTGCTCAATCGTGAGCGCATTGGCGTCTATTTCAATGCCCTTGTGCATCAGCAACGGGTTTTTACTGATCTGGTGGAATGGCCCGTGATATTGAGCCAGTCCTGCCAACAATAGAGGTAGCCCAGATGGCCGGGAGTGGTATTCCAGAATCGTACGATCCACCAAGCGGAAAAATTTTTCCTCGTCAATTTCCGATTCGTCGTTTTTCGAGCCCTGACCTTGCCGAACTGCCGCTCCCGGCCTTGCTGCGTAAGACATGGAAACGTTCAGATGGGGTGGCGTCAGTTCCGTACCCAGTGCCTCCGTGATCGTTCGAGGAACGCCCGGGGCTAGCTCAATTTCATCCAGAACGTCGCGATTTCCCTCGAAGAGCCTGATGCTCTGCCTGTTGATACTCAGCACCTGGTACCTTTCGGCCGACTGAACTATGCGCAACAACGGCTTGACGTGAAAGCTATTGGCGACAACAGCCAGTTCAGGAACAGGACGTTGGAGTTTGAAAACGCGCCAAAGCCCCGGCGCACCCAGAACGGCCAGACCATCCGTGGCGTGATTCCAGAAGTCGGGGTCGCTTCCAAGGTTCCGGAATTGATCGAGGAGTCTGGCGGTATCCCTGTTTGAGTACCGGAGCCGCAACGATTCCTCCACCGTCCTGAGCAGATTTTTATACCGTATGGGATCTTGCTGATTCTCCGGATAGTGCCGATGCGTCGGCTGATAGAGCGAAATACATGGTGGGTCGTGGTCTGCCAGAAGCAATGTAAGATCGTCTCGATTGATTGATTGCAGCATTGAGATCCTTCCTGAACAAGCTTTTTAAGCCTCGTGATCGCGGCACACTACTTTGTCGCCCGGCTTGGCGGCACATACGAATGCCCGTCTCGCGCTTCTCTCCAGCCAGGCGAACCCTCCGACCAGTCGGAATGTTCACCGAGACGGCGAATCGACGATGAAACATACACAGTTTGTCGGCTCAACCTCCCGGGCCATGCCTAAACGTATCGCAAAAGAGTGTCAAAATATCGTCAATAATGAGGCCTCGGAAGATAACAAAGGTAGCGTGACAATGAAGTGGACTGTGCGCCGGCTGAATCGGTTTTTTATGGTTTTTCCAATGTGGCTTTCGACCGCTCGCCTCCGACTTAATAGAGTTTCGATCTTTGGCGTCGCGCCGGCAAGCGCCTGACCCGGCCATTTTCATGCCTGAGGGTGTGCAATCGCCCATCGCAGTTTTTTTTGAACGTCGATGATAATCTCCGCTTTGCGCAGCCGCTCCGTCAGGCGCTCCTTGTTGAGCCGCAGCTTCTGATTCTCCGCAGTGAGCGGATTTACTTTCGATTTCGGCCCGCGCTTCTGCGGAGCCAACCCTTCCAGAATTCCCGACTTGCGTTCCTGACGCCACTTCGTCAGATGCGAAGAATACAGGCCGTGACGCCTGCTCACAGTGACTCCTACCTGCCGGATGCAGAACAAGGCCCCGCTGGATTATCTTGTAACCGCCATCCGGTCACATCGCCACGCAACAGCAGCTCCATCGCTGATGAAAAGACCTTCCACCACCTGAACTATTACCCGTGCCGATCTGACCAGATCCTCTGGCCGCATCCGCTTCAGCCCGAACCTGCCGCTTATACTCGCCCGTGTAAGTACGCCGTTTGGCTCGAGCCACAACCTCAAATCTGAGACTCCCGTCCCTTGAGACGCAGGGCGAGCAGTGCCGTTCATCGTTTCCACGCTGATTCTCATTCGCCCTGCTCACTAATTACGCTCAGACAAGATGTCTAAGTCATGTTGGCAACAGAGAGGTTGGCAATGCGCGCTGTTGATAGACTGAAGGAGTTACGAAAGCCGGAGCGCATCCGTCGCGTCTGGACAGAGGATCCAGCCCGCTACGTCCGCGCTTACAATGAAGCAGACGAAGAAAGTGTGATGCGAATGCCAGACAACCTATACCCAACAGCCAGCATTGAATTGAATCATGCACGCCAAGCGCTCGCGCCCGAGACGCACGATGCGTTTGCTGCTTTCAGCAAGAGCGTGTTCAAAGCGGGAGCGCTCGACGCCAAGACCAAACAGCTCATTGCGGTCGCAGCCGCGCACGTAACGCAGTGCCCTTATTGCATTCGCGGCCATACCAAACAGGCGCTCAGGGCCGGCGCAACTCGCGCAGAAGTAATGGAAGCCATCTGGGTGGCGACCGAGATGCGCGCCGGCGCGGCCGTGGCCCACTCGAACCTCGCCATGGACGTGATGAATGAGGCGGACGGTTAGCTGGCACGGAAGTCCAGCCCAATTGACCTTATCAACCGCGGCGTAGACGTCGGGCGCCACCATGCCGGATCACCCCTGTTTCGTCGTGCGACGTACCCCACGCGTTGTAGAAAGCCGGAGATCGAGGCTTAATCTAAAGGTCGCAATTCAGCCCCATTGTGAAGCCGCATTCAATTGCTATCCAAGCGTCAGATAGAAGCAAATGCCGTTTAGTCAGGGTTTGTGTGGGCAGACTTTCTGCCGTCGATGCCCGCCGCGCATTTCCTTAGACCTTTCCCGCGCGGCGTGAGCTTTTCAACTCTGGCGATCCTCCACCCGTGCGGCCGTGAGGTTCTCTACTTTGATTTCCGCCTGGCGCAAGCCTCTTCTTCCATGGCGACCGCGCGCGGGAATAAAAGATCGTCCTCCGCGTGAATATGCTCGCGCATGTCGCGCTCAAACGCTCTAAGTCCGTCGTATAGAGCCGCATAGTCTCCCGGCGCGCTGGCAGGTGGCGTGTAACCGTTGCTCAGTCTGCCCATCTCTTTAAGCTCGTCGCCCGTCTGATCGTGCTCCAGCACCATCATCCGGATCGGATTCTCCACCGTGCCGAAGGGCGGCCAGGAGACGGCGGTCTTCTGTTGCACGGCCTCTTCCACGCGGGCGATGTAAGGAAAAAGCGTCTGCTCTTCCTTGATCAGATGCATCAGGAGATCTTTCGCGAGCGCCGAGAACAACGCTTCCATGCGCTTCAGCTCGGGATGATCTTTTCCGTGCGTGGCCGTAACTTCTTTGAATAATCCTCCCACCCGCGCTACCTCCCGCCGGCAAAACGTGTGGTTCTTTTTAACGATGTGATCCATCAGGCTGGCGAGCGGCCGGTCGCTCCAGTTTACCTGCGATTCGCTTAAGTCCGTATCCATAATTTCGTCGCTTTCAAGGGTTCTCTGGTATCGGCAACACCGGTTGGCGATGGCGGGAACTGAGGAACGCAAGAAGAGCGGATAATTGATCTGAAGTAAGATTGCCATTGTAGGATGGCATGTTCGCCGCACCGCTGTAAATGCGCGTAGTCATTTGGGCGGATGTCATGGTATCGCCCGCGTAGGTCAGGTCAGGTCCACGGATACCGCCAAACCCCGATACCAGGTGGCAATATTCGCATCCTTTATCGTGAAATATCTTGGCGCCATC
>JBDUBZ010000241.1:0-6396 GCA_040003745.1 Terriglobia bacterium | reverse complement strand
TACGACTTGCAGTTGGGCCGCGAAGGCGATCGCCGATTAGCGGAAAGACTCATCCTCTAAACCCCTGAGGTTCCGGGCGCGTTCAAGTGCGGCCGAAACGTGCGGCAGGATGTTTTCACGTCCCACGTGTTCTATGAAATCGGCTTGCTTCAGCAGACGGCCCGGCTGCTCGCGCGCGCCGCAAAGAAGCATGGTTCGTCCGCTCGTCCGGAGGCGTTCTGCCAGCTTCTCAAGTGCGTGTAATCCAGTCGCATCGAGCGCCGTCATATTGCGCAGCCGAAGCACGAGCACCGGCTCGAAGACATCGAGGTCGGACGTTGCGTGTTCAAGCTTGTCGGTGGTCCCAAACAGGAAGGGGCCGTGGATTCTCAAAATGGAGACATAAGGCGGGACATCCTTATCCTGAAGCATGTGCGCCCGCCCTTCTTCAATGTATGCAGTCGTGACCGATTCAACCGTCGTTGTCTGCGCAACGCGATAGATATAGAGCAGCGCTGCGAGCGCGATACCAACTTCAACCGCGATCGTGAGATCCGCGAATACGGTGAGGCCGAAGGTCGCAGCCCACACCGCAATGTCCGCCTTCGACAGCCGGAGGATCCCGCCGATCTCTTTCCATTCACCCATGTTCCAGGCGACCACGAACAAGACAGCCGAAAGCGTCCCCAGAGGAACGAAACGCGCCAGCGGCGCCGCAACCAGCAGAATCGTAAGCAAAGTGAGGGCATGAATGATGCCCGCCACAGGCGTTCGCGCGCCGGATCGAACATTTGTAGCCGTTCTCGCAATGGCGCCCGTTGCCGGAATGCCGCCAAACATGGGCGAGATCAAATTGGCAATGCCCTGGGCCACGAGTTCCACATTGGAATTGTGCCGGTCGCCGGTCATACCATCGGCAACAACGGCGGATAGCAGGCTTTCCACCGCCGCCAGGAGAGCAACGGTAAAGGCCGAGGGGATCAACGGAATAATCAGGTCCGGCCGGAACGCCGGAATGGCAAACGCCGGCAGTCCCGTGGGTATTCCTCCATACGCGCTTCCGATAGTCGCGACCGGCAGAACAAAAAGCGCGACCGCGGCCGTTGCGGCCACTAACGCAATGATCGATCCTGGGACGCGGCGGGTGAGACGGGAAATGAGAAGGATCAGCATCAGCGATGCGGTTGAGAGCACCACGGTCGGCCAGTGTGCGGTGGTCACCCTGGAGCCGAGGAGGCTCATGCGTGCCGCAAACTCGCTCGGCACCTTCCCTGTTTGCAATCCCAGAAAATCTTTGATCTGGGTGGACGCGATAAGCACCGCAATGCCGTTAGTGAAGCCGATCGTCACCGGACGCGGAATGAATTTCACGGCGGCGCCAAGGCCCGTCAGCCCCATGACGATGAGGATCAACCCGGCCATCGCGGTGACCATCAACAGACCGGACATCCCGAAGCGGCCGACAATACCAGCGACAATCACCACAAACGCGCCGGTGGGGCCGCCAATCTGGACGCGGGATCCCCCGAGAGCCGAGATGAGGAAGCCAGCCACCACCGCGGTGTAGATGCCGGCCTGCGGGCTCACGCCGGATGCGATGCCGAATGCCATGGCAAGCGGCAGCGCCACCAACCCCACGGTAATTCCGGCGGTGAGGTCGGCCACGAACGTTTCGGCTCTATAGCCCTTTACGACCTGCAGCAGCCTCGGGGACCAGATCTCCGGAAGAATCAAAGGAGCCTAATCCTCAACGGGGGTAAACGTGGATAGCTCCGCGCTTCTCACCACGTAATTTTTTTCCAGCTGACGGCAAAGCTCCGCGCCGAGTTTTTCCGGTTTTTCCCTGGCGTCGTGTTCCACCAGCACTTTAATGAAGAGGTTCGTTCGCATGTTCCACTTCCTATACTAAGAGCGTGAAGTGTGTCATTTGCGGGATTCGTAAACCAAGACGAGCATGTCCGGGCGTGGGAGGCGATATTTGCTCGATTTGTTGCGGCACCGGTCGTGAAGAAACTATCGACTGCCCGCTCGAATGCGAATATCTCCAGGACGCGCACAGCCATGAAAGGCCGACCCCGCTCGATCGGAACGTAGTGCCGAACTCCGAACTCGATCTGCCCGAAGAGTTCCTTGAGAAGCATGAGTGGCTGTTGATCCTGCTCGGGTCCGCCGTACTCGAAGGCGTGAAGAGATTCCGCAGCGCCACAGACTACGATGTGCGCGAAGCCTTTGCATCGCTCATCCAGACTTATCGCGCTTCGGAATCGGGCCTGATTTACGAAGCGCTGCCGGTGAATCCCTACGCGGCCGGGGTGGCGGAGGCGGTTCAGACCCGCGTTGCCGAGCTGAACAAGCGGGCGCTTGAAGCAGGCTCCGCTATGAGCCTGAGCAATGAACTGGTCATGAAGATGATCGTCTTCCTGCAGCGCCTCGAGTATGCCAACAACAATGGACGGGCCAGGAGCCGGGCGTTTCTCGACTTCCTGTCTCGCTTTTATCCTGCCGGACCCGAAAACCTGCTCGACGATGGCGATGACGACGATGAATCCGAACTCGTCGCGGACGATACGCCGAGGCTTATCTTATAACCGTGCTGACCGGAATTGTGGTCTTCGGACATGGATCGAGCGTTGCATCGGCCAACGAGGCGGTGCGCATCGTCACGGCTGAAGCCGCTCGCCAGGGAAACTGGACGCTCTTTGAAACCGCCTTCCTCGAAGCAGCCCCGCGCCTCGCGGATGCGGTGGAAAAACTGGTTCAGGCGGGCGCGGATGACATCCTCGTGCTGCCCTACTTTCTGACACTCGGCATTCATCTGCAGCGCGACCTGCCGAAGCTGGTCGATGAACTGGCAGCCCGCTACAAGGTGGCAATCCGCGTGATGCCGCCGCTCGACGGGCACCCCGGCCTCAGCGGGATTCTGGTCGATCGCGCGACGGGCGCGGGTTCGTGAAGGCGTATCTGACCGCCTCGCGCGAACTGGCCCCCAACACCCGGCACTTCGAATTCGAATCGCCGGAGTGGAGCGCCCGTTTCGTTGCCGGCCAGTTCCTTTCGTTGACCCGAACCATTCACGATCAGGAAATTACGCGCGCTTATTCCATCGCGTCGCCGCCCGGGGGGAACCAGTTCGCCCTCTGCGCCAATCTGGTGGACGATGGGCGCTTCTCGCCCTTTCTATTCGGCATGCATCCGGGCGATGAGGTCGATTTCAAAGGCCCCTACGGAGCGTTCATTCTTCGCCGGGCGCCCGCCGATTGCATCTTCGTTGCGACGGGCACCGGGATTGCGCCCTTCCGCTCGATGCTGCTGGACATGTCAGCCTCGCAGCCCGAAAGACGTATCTCGCTGATCTTCGGAGTTCGTCATGAATACGGGCTGCTCTATCACGATGAATGGCTGCAGTTGGCGCGGGATTGCCCCAATTTCGATTACCGGCCCACGCTGACGCGGCCTGGGGATGCGTGGATTGGAAGACGCGGTCGCGTGCAGGCGCACGTCCTCGCGGCACTGCAGGAAGACGCACTCCAGGACCGGCGCAACCCCGACGTCTACATCTGTGGACTGCGAGAAATGGTGGACGACCTGCGCCGCCTGCTCAAGGAAGAAGGTCTGGACCGCAAGCGCATAATCTACGAGAAATACGATTAGCTGGCCCGAGGGTGGGTTCCCGGCTTTTCGAGCCGAAACTAATTCGCCGAGGGCTTCTCAACGTGATCGATCACCACCACATCGAGCGGCGCTTTGCGGGCGTCCAGCTTCATACCGGCCGCCTGCATTGCGGAGGCCACCGAATCGCCCGAAGCGGCCTCCATCGCCTGCAGAGCCTGTGGCGGCAGAGTGATACCGGCATTCACGGCCGAGCGGATTAACATACCCCGATAATCGTCTTCCGTGAAATTCAGATCAATGTCATAAAGGCCGGTAAGGCCGGTCATATCGACAACAGGCTTATCGACGAATCGCGCCAGAGTTTCAGCGAGTGACGCCATCGTCATCCTCCTCGCCTCGAGCTTATTCGCCGCAAAGGAGAAATACGATCCGTGTCCCAGATTCACCGAGACACCGTTGCGGTTTCCACCGACGCTGACGTTGACTGCTGACTTAGCCGAATCTGCCTCGGGATCCGGAGCCGATTCCTTAATCTTCAGTCCGGTCTTAGCCACAATCAGCGCATAAACGGGGAATTCTTTGGTTTCGTGATGCAGCGTAAGTTTAAAGCGGTCGGCAAGCAGCCCTTTCAGCATGTCGGGCACTTGCTCCTGCACCGATCCGGCGGGCAGCGTCGCGGCGATATCGTAGCGGTCGGACGCCAGCCAGGGTGGCCCCGCGATCTGATAATCCTTAATCTTGTAGGCGATCCTGATGTAATCGCGCACGTTCAGGTAGTTGCAACTGATGCGGGCGCCATCCGCATGAACACCGATGCTTACCTGATCGGGCGCGCCGGGGGCGGATGGCTTCACCGAGGTGACCTCGAACTGAGGCAGGGCCGGATTCTGAGCCAGCAAAACGCCGGCTGCCAACAAGGCGGGGGCAAAACAGCAGATCTTGGACATGAGGTAATATACGCCGCCGCGGCAGACTAAGATCGGTCGAAGTTACAACTAAAATGTCGCGATGGGATTCAGCGGTGAGCCAGTCCCGCCCTTAACGGTTAAAGGCGACGCGGTCAACAAAAATGCCCACCGATTGTGCTTGGCCGCCTCGTCTCCCGCCGATTCCAGATCCAGGTTGTCCAGTATAGCGGTTCCCATGGCTACCAGCAGCAGTTGATGAACCGGCTGCGCCACGCCCGGAACCTGCGACGGTAGAACGTCCAGGCATGCATCGCTGCCGGCCAGTGCAATATCCCGCTTCTTCAGCCAGGGCACACAGGAAGCATGCAGGCCCGCCACGCGTGACGTATCCCACGGGCCTTTCGCCGCACGCCGCGCCCAGCGCCCGGTCCGGATCAGCACCACGTCACCGCTCCCGATCTTCACACCCGCCTTCTTTTCCCACGCTTCCAGATCCTCCGGAAATATCGCGACTCCTGGCTCAAGGTACGGCAGGCCCTTCAGCCTCGGAATATCCACCAGAATGGCGCGCGTGAAAATACCGTTGCGGAAGCCCGTAATCCCCAGTTCCTGAGCACCCTGCCCGGTGACTTCAAGCTGCGATATTCCGTTGTACATCTTCCCGTGCCAGGACGTGTGCGCCAAAGAATCCATATGAGTATGCGCCAGCCCGTGAAAGTTGACCGTATATTCATCCATAAACCAGTCCCCGTTGGGATGCGCCCCGGTGTAATTCATTTTGTGGATAAAAGGATCGGGATTATCGAGCGCCTTCTCAGTGAGAGCGTCATGCGAAAGAGATATCGAATACCCATCTTTGACCAGCGCCGCAGCCTGGCGCCGCTTTTCCGGTGTGATGAGATTGTAGGCGCCTACCTGATCGCCCTTACCCCACCGGCTCCAGTTGGAGAGTTCCGTCATCCACCGCTCAATATCGGCTTTCGATGCGGCATGAGAAGGAGCATCCGCCGCAAGACAGGTCAGAACAAAGACGGTCAAAAGAAACGCAGCATAGCGCATAGGGGTAATTCTATAACGTTACTCTTAGTGATAGGCTCTTAGTCAGTGCGCTGACTGCATGATTCGATGAGAGGCGCTAAGTAAAGGACGACAAAAGAATGGCAGATGGGATGAAAGACATTATCAAACGGCTGGAACAGCAGAAAGCGGCAATCGACCGGGCCTTATCGGCTCTTAGAGCGGTGGATGGAGTTTCCGAGAGCGGCGGCGGCAGTGCGGCCCCTGATGCGGCGCCCGTTAAAAGAAGAGGCAGGCGCAAGGGTGGAATGACAACGGAGGGCCGCAAACGGCTTTCCGAGGCACTCAAAGCACGCTGGGCCGCAAAGAGGGCCGAACCCAGCGCACCGGCTGCGGCCAAAAAGGCAAAGAAGCGCGCATCTAAGAAGGCTTAGGCGCCTTCCGAAGACTCAGACACCGCGGGAAGCAGGCCTGAAAAACCTGCTTCAGCCGCGAAGGTCTATGCTGCCGTGCTGTCGCCAAATGTTTCAACATCGATCCCGGCGCCTTCGCGCAAACTCACAAACAGATTAGAAACCGGGGCAGGTTCCGCTAACCGTATGTGGTGACCTGTTAAGCGCTCCTGTCCCAGCTGGCCACCGACTGGCAATGGAGGATTGCTGTCGGAGTGCGCATTGCCGTCGCTTAACGCGCCGCCATAAAGGAGGGCCGAATAGTAAAAAGACGGCAAAACAGATGGAGACCGCCCACCGCGGCACCTCTCATTGCACTCCGCGGGGAAAGTTAAGCCTTGAGGAAAGTCGATAGTCCGCGCCGGCTGCGCTCGCGAAGCTGGCAGTTACGCAGTGTGTCGGAGAGCGCTCCAAGGCCCGGCACTCCG
>JBDUBZ010000240.1:0-6400 GCA_040003745.1 Terriglobia bacterium | reverse complement strand
CCGCCTTCCGCCATGGCATCCCCATGGATGAAGCGCTTTGGGCCGCTCTCTACGGCTATGGCGTCAGGCTGGATGAGAATTCGCGGAACGCGCCGGCGCCGATCGATCGACCGCGGCTTCGCTCTCTCAGACCACGCCGACTGGCCCGATCTGCAGACGGCGATCTCCGCTACAGGCGCGGAGTGCGTGCTGGTGACCCATGGATACCGTGCGCCCATGGTGCGCTGGCTTACGGAGCAGGGCAGGGAAGCGCGTTCTCTCGAAACGAGGTTCGAGGGTGAAGAAGGCGAGGCTGGCGATGACAAGGAAGATATCAAGGAAGATGTCAACGCAGATGTCAACGCAGAGGGAGATGCGGAGGCATGAAAGACTTCGCGAACCTCTACGCGGCGCTTGACGAGACCACCAAAACCAACGAAAAAATCGAGGCGCTCACGGCGTATTTCCGCGTAGCGCCCCCCGAAGACGCCGTCTGGACGATTTACTTTTTGATTGGCCGGCGCATCAAGAGACTGATCGAGACGCGAAAGCTGGTGGAGTGGGCGATCGGCGAAGCGCACATCCCCGACTGGATTTTTGGCGACTGCTATTCTGCTGTCGGCGATCTGGCAGAGACCATCGCGCTGCTGCTGCCCGCGCCTATGGCTTCCACGGAAAAGCCGCTGCACTACTGGGTGGAAGAGCGCCTGCTGCCATCGCGCGAATGGACAGATGAACGGCAGCGGGAATCCATGATCTTTGCGTGGCTTGAAATGGACGAGCGCCAGCGCTTCGTCTGGAACAAGCTGATCACCGGGGAATTCCGTGTGGGGGTATCGCAAAATCTGGTGGTACGCGCGCTGGCCGGGCTGACCGGCATTTCGACCGAGGTGATCGCGCACCGGCTGATGGGCGACTGGCGGCCGGAAGCCGGTTTTTACAAGGAACTGGTTTCGAAGGATACCGGCGACGCCGTGGTCAGCCGCCCCTATCCTTTCTTCCTCGCCTACCCGATTGAAGGCGACCCCGCGCAGCTCGGGGAGCCTTCGGAATGGGTCGCCGAATGGAAATGGGACGGCATCCGATCGCAGTTGATCCGGCGTTCCTGGCAGACTTTTGTCTGGTCGCGTGGCGAAGAGCTGATCACGGATCGCTTCCCCGAACTAATCGCCCTGGGCGGCTTTGTTCCCGAAGGCACGGTGATCGACGGGGAAATTCTGCCGTGGAAAGCCGGCCTGCCGCTGCCGTTCGCGCAGATGCAGCGCCGCATTGGGCGCAAGGTGCTGGGACCGAAGATCCTCGCGGAAGTGCCGATCGTGCTGCTCGCCTACGATCTGCTCGAATGGCAGGGCGAAGACATCCGCGAATGGCCGCTCGAGCGCCGGCGCGCGCAACTGACCGAACTCGTGCGATCACTCGAAACCACGGGCAGGATCGTGCTCTCCGGCCCCGTGAGTTTCACGACCTGGGAGGAGCTGACGACACTGCGTCTGGCCTCGCGCGAACGGGGCGTGGAAGGTTTCATGCTCAAGCGGCGCGGCTCGCCGTATCGTGTCGGGCGCCGCCGGGGAGACTGGTGGAAGTGGAAGATCCAGCCGTATTCCATCGACTGCGTACTGATCTATGCGCAGCCCGGCAACGGCCGCCGCGCCAGCCTGCTGAGCGACTACACATTCGGCGTGTGGGATAACGGGGAGCTGGTGCCGTTTGCCAAGGCGTATTCCGGCCTGACCAACGAAGAGATCGGCCAGGTGGATGCATGGGTCAAACGCAACACGATTGAAAAGTTCGGGCCGGTGCGGCGTGTGAAACCGGAACTGGTCTTCGAACTCGCGTTCGAGGGAATCCAGAAGAGCACGCGGCACAAGTCGGGAATCGCCGTACGCTTCCCCCGCATGGCGCGCTGGCGGCATGACAAGAGGGCTGAAGATGCCGACAGCATCGAGACTATTCGGGCGCTGTTGTGACACGGACGTTACAATAAGGCAGTGCCTCTTCGTATGATTCTCGTCGCGCTGGTAACGGGATCTGTGGCGATTCTGCTGGGACTCTGGCCCGGGCTCGATCGTTTGATGGATGATCTCCGGAGCATGACAGAGATCGGCATGATGCAGCCTGTGCTTCCCAATCGACCGCGCACCACGGTTACACGTCAGCAGCGGATGATGTTTATCGCGTTCGGCACGGCAGTGATTCTGCTCGGCTTCTACGCAACGTTTTTCCGTCTCTAAACCTTATTGCGGTTTTTCCTCATGCACCTTTGTGAGGTAAAAACCGTCGGTCGTCACGTTTACTTCAGCTGCTATCCGCTCCCCAGGACGAAGCGCTTTGAATTCTTCCTTGCTTTCAACGGGGTATTCCATCGTCATCGGGTCCATCCATCCTGCGATCTTTTCGTTGTGGATGACCGCCACATTTGCATTGGGATCGAGGCGGACCACCGTGCCGCGAAACTGGTAAATTCGCGCAGGTTCTTTCTTCTGACACGCGCAGCATACAAAGAGCAGGAGCGCAGTCAACGGGATGGCCAGGGAGTTCCGCACGATTTATGGTAGCGGCATGGCGGCCAGTTCGGCAAGGTCGAGACTGCCCGTATAGATCGCCATACCAACGGCCGAATGGATACGCATTTGCGCCAGTGCCCGAATATCTTCGACTGTCGTGATGCCGCCGGCCGCAGTGATCTCATGCGCCGTGGCCGCTCTGAGCCGCCTGAACCAGTCGAGATCCGTGCCCTGCATCATCCCTTCTTTATCGACATAGGTGCAGAGAAAGCCGCCGCAGTAGGGCTCCAGTTGCCCGATCATTTCCTCGGCGGTGAAGCTGGTCGCTTCCTGCCAGCCTTTCACGACGATTCTGCCGCCCTTTGAATCGAGCGCGAGCACGACTCGATCCGCGCCAATCGCCGCCCGCAATGCTTCGAGGAAGGGCAGATTCGGTCCGTCCTTTGAGAACGCCGCTGTTCCCACGATCACGCGAAAGACGCCCTGCGCGAGCAATGCCTCAGCCCGCCCGACGGTGCGCACGCCCCCGCCCGCGCGGATGGTTGCTTTCGATGCCAGCATCTCCACAAGATCGTCGTTCGCGCCGCGTCCCATGGCCGCATCCAGATCGATGACCTGGATCTGCGGAAACGCCGCGAACTTCTCGAGCATCCGCTCCGGGCTCTCGCCATCGAGCGCTTTCTCGCGGCCCTGGATCAACTGCACCACGCCGCCATCCATCAGATCGATGCAGGGCACAATCATTGTCTTTTCCTGACCGGAATGCCCGCGCGATCCAGATGCTCTTTCAGATCGTCGACGGTGTACGTGCCGTAGTGGAAGATCGAGGCCGCGAGCGCCGCGTCCGCCTCGCCCTCCGTAAGCACCCGCGTGAAATGGTCGGGCTCTCCGGCCCCGCCCGAGGCGATCACCGGGATATGGGTGGCGCGTGAAACGGTACGCGTGAGATCGCAGTCGAAGCCCGTCTGCACGCCATCGGTATCCATGGACGTCAGCAGAATTTCGCCGGCTCCCAGCTCTTCCCCGCGCGCCGCCCACCAGACGGCATCGATGCCTTCATCATCACGGCCGCCGCGCGTGTAGACATGCCACTTGCCCGGCGACTGCCGACGCGCATCAATGGCCAGAACCACGGCCTGGGCGCCAAATTCGCCGCTGAGCTCGGAAATCAGCTCCGGCCTTCGCACGGCCGCCGTGTTGACCGTGACTTTGTCCGCGCCCGACATCAGAATGAGCCGCGCATCGGCTATCGACCGGATTCCGCCACCGACCGCAAGCGGGATGAACACCTTCCGCGCTGTGCGGGCGACCACGTCCGCCATGGTGGCGCGCGCGTCGCTTGAGGCCGTGATGTCGAGGAAGACCAGTTCATCCGCCCCCTGCTGGTTGTAGCGATCGGCCAGTTCCACGGGATCGCCCGCGTCGCGCAGATTCACGAAATTCACGCCTTTGACCACCCTTCCGGCGGTGACATCGAGGCAGGGGATGATTCGCTTGGCAAGCATCAGAGATTCACGAAATTTCTGACGATGGCGAGACCCAGAGGGCCCGATTTTTCGGGATGGCACTGCACGCCGAAAGTGTTACCCGATTCGAGCACCGCCGTGTAAGGCTCGGAATACGTGCAAGTCGCCGCGGTCTGCGCCACCACGGGCACAAAGTAACTGTGCGCGAAGTAAACGTGGGGCTGCGGCGGCAGGCCTGCCAGCAGCTTCGAAGGCCGTACCAGGTCCAGCTGATTCCAGCCCATGTGCGGCACGCGCGCCGACGTCCCGAACCGCTTCACCCTGCCTGGGAAAATTCCCAGACCCGCCTGATCCGGCGCTTCCTCACTGCTTTCGAAAAGCCCCTGCAGCCCGAGGCAGATACCGAGGAACGGCACGCCGGCGTGGATACGGTCCACAAACGTCGACCGTACATTCATCTCATCGAGCGCGCGCAGCATCTGACCGAAATGTCCCACGCCCGGGAGAATGATCTTCGGCGCGCGTTCCAGGCCGGCCGCATCGCGCACCAGTTCGTAGCTGGCGCCGATTTCATCGAGCGTGTTCTGCACCGAGCGGAGATTGCCCGCGCCGTAATCGAAGATGGCGATCACAACAGGCCCTTCGTCGAGGGCAATTGGTCCTTCAGACGAACATCGGTGGAACAGGCGTATCGCATAGCGCGCGCCCAGCACTTGAAGATCGCCTCGAGCTTGTGGTGATTCGAGCGGCCGTACAGGACTTTCGCGTGGAAGTTCGCCCCCGCGTGGTGTACGAAGCCGTCAAAGAAATCGGGGACGAGTTCAGATTGCAGATCGCCCACGAGCCGCACCTTCACCAAATCTTTGTAGACCAGCGCCGGGCGTCCGCCGAGATCCACGGCGCAGACAGCCAGCGTTTCATCCATGGGCAGCACGAAGTAGCCTGCGCGATTGATACCCTTGCGGTCGCCCAGCGCCCTGGCGAACAATTGCCCGATAACGATGCCGACATCTTCGACGGTGTGATGCTGATCCACATCCAGATCGCCTTTGGCGTGAATCTTCAGATCGAAGGCGCCATGCTTGGTGAACAGCTCCAGCATGTGATCGAAGAAGCGGATGCCGGTCGAGATCTCATAACGGCCGCGACCCTCAATGCGCAGGGATCCGGCGATTTGTGTCTCTTTGGTGTCGCGCTGTATTTCAGCGGTTCGAGGCAACAACGCCCTCCAGCGAATTGATATCGTCGAGCACCGCCACCGCGCCTTCTTCGCGCAGCAGGCGGACCAGTTCGTCATAGCGGGGATTCGACCGCGCGGCGATTCCGATGAACGGTACTTTCGCCGCGCTTGAAGCCCTGGCATCATCCACCGTATCGCCCACGTACCAGCACTTGCCGTGCTCGACGGCGCCGCGGATTTTCAGCAGGCCTTCGGGATCGGGCTTCGATCGTGCTACGTCATCGCACCCAACAATGGGATCGAAGTCCTTTGAGCCAAAGTGATCGAGAGTGACATTCGCTTCCCAGCGCAGCCGGCCCGTAAAAACGGCGAGGTGGTGATTAGCCGCGAGACGTTCGAACAGGCCCGGTTGAGCCAGCCAGATTTCGCGCAGGATCAGACCATCGGAGCCATTGCCATGGAAAATTTCCTGAAACCGGTCAACCACTGTCTGATAGGCCGTCTCAAAGCCGCGCTCCTGAATAAGACGATGCGAGAGCTGCCAGTCGTCATTCCAGCCGCCGCGATTCTTCCAGTCCTGTATCTCTATGCGCGTGGGTTCATTTCCTGTGAAGTGCCGCACGGTGGCCTGGATGGTCGCGCGGTACGACTCGTTCACGTCGACCAGCACGCCATCCATGTCGAATACGATCAGGTCCTTCACCAGATTCGCTCCAGTTCATCGAGCACACGCTGCGCCTGTTTGCGAGTGCCCACTGTAATACGTACGCCCCCGGGTATTTCGTAGCTGCGGTCACGCACCAGAATCTTGTGGGCTCGCATAGCATCCCGAACTTCGATCGCGCGGTCTCCGAAATATCCCAGAATGAAATTCGCCGAGCTGCGGGCCTGTGCGATGCCAAGCTTTTCGAGACCGCTGCGCAGCAGTTCACGCGCTTCCAGCGCTTCCGCTACATAGTTCGTTACGTAGCTCGTGTCTTTCACTGCGGCTTCGGCAGCCATCGCCGCCAGCATATTCACGCTGTAAGGCGACTGCGCTTTGTGCAGATACTGCACGTTGCCGCTCTGTGAAAACAGGCAGCCCATCCGCATGGCGGCCATGCCGTAAGCCTTCGAGAACGTCCGGCTCACGAACAGATTCGGATACCGCCCCAGCAGGCCCAGAGCCGTGACGCCGAAGAATTCGAAGTAGGCCTCGTCGATCAGCACTGCCGCGTGCCGGGCCTTTCGGAGGATGTTTTCAATTTCATCGAGGCCGATTGACGTGCCCG
>JBDUBZ010000014.1:0-21527 GCA_040003745.1 Terriglobia bacterium | reverse complement strand
GAAATCCGACAAAGCGTGCAGCAACGGATTGCCGCGCGGAATGTTCACTGAGATCGCACTCTCGCGCCGCGCCACTCACGCGGCGGAGGATCCGGCGGAAGTCTCGCGGCTGGGATGACGCTTGCGCCAGTCCCGGAACTGCAGGCGGCAGTAGGTACAGTGGTAGAGGGGGCAGCCGAGCAGCGTCAGCACTCTCCGGAGCGGATTCGAGGTCAGGCTGTCGATTCTGTCTCTGCCGGTTCGTTTCGAAAGATCATGGGTGCCGCAGCGGGGGCATTCGGCGTAGCGGTTGAGGATCCGGAAAGGCGACCGGGGAATACGCTGTGTTCTGCCGCATTCCTGGCATCGAAACACGGCTTTACTGAGTATCTTTTGAAGGGGGTTTCTTCTCTTTCTAACGGTGGATTCTCCGCAGGCTGGGCAAACAGGCATTTTATCCGGGCTTTATGCATTATACGGCGGCTGACTCGATTCGATTTCAGGAAGTATCAAAGTAGACAATGTTGCAGGAAATTTCAGTCTCGGGCGCGCGGCAGCACAATCTGAAGAACGTGAGCGTCCGCATTCCCCGCAACAGTCTTACGGTGATTACGGGGCTGAGCGGATCGGGGAAATCTTCTCTGGCATTCGACACCATCTATGCCGAAGGGCAGCGCCGCTACGTCGAAACACTTTCCACCTACGCGAGGCAGTTTCTCGATCAGATGGAGCGGCCCGATGTCGATTCCGTCGATGGCCTGAGCCCCTCCATTTCCATCGATCAGAAGACCACCGGCCGAAGCCCGCGCAGCACCGTGGGCACTATCACCGAGATTTACGACTATCTCCGCCTGCTTTATTCCTCCATCGGTATTCCGCATTGCCCTGTATGCGACAGCGAAATCTCGCGGCAGACCACGGGTCAGATCCTGAATCATGTTCTCAGTCTGAAACCTGAAGAGCGCGTTCTCGTCATGGCTCCCATTGTTCGGGGGCGCAAAGGCGAATTTAAAAAAGACCTCGAAAAACTCGCCCGGCAGGGGTTTCTGAAGGCGCGCATCGACGGCGTGATCCGTTCCCTCGAAGACGATGTTCCTCTCGATAAGAGGCGCAATCACACCATCGAAGTCATCGTCGACCGTCTGCTGGTGAAGCCCGGAATTGAGAAACGTCTGGAAGCTTCCATCGATACGTCGACCAGGCTGGCCAACGGGCTCGTCCTGATCTCTGTAGTCGATGGTGAAGAGCGCCTCTATTCGAATAAGCTGGCCTGCGTGGAATGCGGCACCAGTGTTCCCGCGCTTGAGCCACGCTCGTTTTCGTTCAACAGCCCTTATGGGGCGTGCGAGGTCTGCTCGGGCCTCGGCAGCACCTGGGCCTTCGATGCCGACAAGGTAATTGCCGACCCATCGAAGCCGCTGCTCGATGGTGGACTCGGTCCGGGCGCCGGATCGAGCCTGATCACACATAAGCTTCAGGACGCGGCGAAGTCTCTGCGCATCAAGCTGTCCACTCCCTGGGAGAAGCTGACCCGGGAGACGCGGGAGAAGCTTCTCAGCGGCGGGGGTGGATTTGCGGGTCTGCTGAATATTCTGCAGGACATCTATAGCGACGCTTCGGTCGATTACAAAGAGTGGCTGACCGAATACATGTCGCCAGTCGTCTGTGGCGCGTGCGAAGGCAGGCGATTGCGTCCCGCCAGCCTTGCCGTGCGCGTGCGGGGCGTATCCATTGCGGAGTTTACCGCGATGCCGATCTCACGGGGATTGCTGACGGCGCGCTCCTGGGATTTGGAGGGCAGGGAACTGCAGATCGCGGGCCGTGTGGTCGATGAGATCCGCCGCCGGCTGGAGTTTCTGGAATCGGTGGGCTTGCATTATCTGAGCCTCGAGCGGTCGGCATCAACTTTATCGGGTGGGGAAGCGCAGCGAATCCGGCTTGCGACGCAGATCGGCTCGAAGCTGCGCGGCGTTTTGTATGTGCTCGATGAACCATCGATCGGCCTGCACCCGCGCGATAACCAGCGGCTTCTGGATACTCTGACCGCACTGCGCGACATGGGCAACACGGTGCTGGTGGTGGAACACGATGCCGAGACCATCGAGCGCGCCGATTACGTAATCGATCTGGGTCCGGGCGCGGGCCGCCTGGGTGGTGAACTGGTTGCTGAGGGAACACCCGAGGCCATTCGGCGCAATCCGAATTCGCTGACCGGCCAGTATCTTTCGGGCGCGCGCGAGATCCCCATGCCGGCGAAGCGGCGCGCGGGCAACGGGCTGTCCATCCGCATCGATAACGCCACCGAACACAACCTCAAAGCGGTGGACGCGGAATTTCCCCTGGGGCGGTTGATCGTAGTCACCGGAGTATCGGGCAGCGGGAAGTCTACGCTGGTGAACGATATTCTTTCCCGGTCGCTGTCGAAAGAAATCTACGGTTCGCATGAGCTTCCGGGCGCTCATGGCGCGATCTCGGGCATCGACAACATCGATAAGATCGTCCGCATCGATCAATCGCCCATCGGGCGCACACCGCGCTCGAATCCGGCCACTTATACGGGCCTTTTTTCGCCCATCCGCGAGTTCTTCGCCCTGCTGCCGGAGTCGCGCGAACGCGGCTACAAGCCTGGGCGGTTCAGCTTCAACGTCAAGGGCGGCCGCTGCGAGGCCTGCCAGGGCGACGGCCTGAAGCGCATCGAAATGAACTTCCTGCCGGATGTCTATGTCACTTGCGATGTCTGCCGGGGTAAGCGCTACAATTTCGAGACGCTGCAGGTGAAGTACAAGGGCGCTTCTATTTCGGACGTTCTGGCGATGACCGTGGAAGAGGCGCTGCCGCTGCTCGAAACGAATCCGCAGATCCGGCCGAAGCTGCGCACACTGCTCGATGTGGGGCTGGGCTATATCCATCTGGGGCAGTCGTCGACCACACTTTCGGGAGGGGAAGCGCAGCGCGTCAAGCTTTCGAAAGAGCTGAGCAAGCGCCAGACTGGCAAAACTTTCTACGTGCTCGACGAGCCGACTACCGGGCTGCACTTCGAAGATGTCCGCAAGCTGCTCGAAGTGCTGCAGCGGCTGGTGGATCTCGGCAATACTGTATTAGTGATCGAGCACAATCTGGACGTGATCAAGACGGCCGACTGGATTATCGACCTTGGCCCCGATGGTGGCGAGGGTGGCGGGCGTATCGTCGCGGTGGGCACTCCGGAGCAGATCATGCGATCGCGGAAGAGCTTTACGGGCGAGGCTCTCAGGAAGCTGCTCCATCCGGAACAGGCGGCATGAGCGGCGGCATTTATGGGATCGATCCCATCGATCTCAGCGGGCTGGCGACGATTTCACTCGAAGAGCGCGGCGGCAAGGTCCGGCAGGCCGATTTCGCTCAGCCCTACCAGCGCGGGTCGGGTGTTCAGGGGCTGATTTCGAGCCTTCCTCATATTCTGGCGGCAGATAGCTTTCGTGCCGTCGTCGAAGCAATTCTCAAGGCGCGCGAAAGCGGCAAGCCGATCATCTGGGGCATGGGCGGGCACGTGATCAAGTGCGGACTGGCGCCGGTCTTTTCAGATCTCATGCACCGCGGCTTTGCGACCGCGTTTGCCATGAACGGCTCGACTTCCATTCACGACTTCGAGATTGCGCTGGTGGGGCACACCAGTGAAGATGTGGAGGCTGTGCTGCCCGATGGCCGGTTTGGCTCGGCGGAGGAGACTGGGCGCGAATGGAATCTGGCTCTCACGGCCGGTACGGGCGCGGGCGAAGCACTGGGCGCGTCGCTTGATCGCCTGGCGCCGGCAGAACATGCGCCGGCGAGCCTGCTGCTGCAGGCGTGGCGGGCGCGGGTGCCGGTGACCGTGCATGTGGCGATCGGAACCGATACGCCCCATACCCATCCCGCAGTCGACCCGAAGAGTCTGGGAGAGGCCACCCATCGCGATTTTCGCTTGTTCTGCGCGCTGGTGGCGAGGCTCGACAGCGGCGGTGTCTACATCAACGCCGGGTCAGCCGTGGTGATGCCGGAAGTGTTTCTGAAGGCGCTCGCGTGCGTGCGAAATCTGGGGCATGAGGTTCGCGATTTCACGACCGTGAACCTCGATTTTCTGCAGCATTATCGTCCGCGTATGAATGTGGTGGAGCGGCCGCACGCGGGCGCGGGCGGGCATGGCTACGCGCTGACGGGACATCATGAAATCATGATTCCGCTGCTGGCCGCCGCGCTGATTGAGAGCGATATCTGACCCCGCCGACCTTGAGCACATCGTCTCGGCCTCTGATTCTTGCCGAGAGAGAGACCCCGTTCTGGGGCTTTGGAGAACTTTTTCTGTCCGTGGCGGTATTCTTCGTCGGGCTCGGAGTCGTGGTCAGCGTGGCCTCGCGTCTTCTCAACGAAGACGCCAAAACCGGCTACGGGGCCGTGTTACAGGAATTCGCCGCTTACATGATCCTGTTCGCCTTACTCAAGGCCTTATTTAGTTTCCATGGACGCCCGCTGCTGCAGTCGCTCGGGTGGGTGCCGCAGCCGTTTGCCATCACAACGCTGATGGGAATTGGCTTCGCTGTGTTCTTCCTCAGCATCGCGCTCGCCGTGATTCTGCAGACCCCGGAAACACAGACGCCCTTCGACAAGCTGATCAACGGCGATGCCTGGAGCCGCATTGCCATCGCCATTTTCGGTGTTTCACTAGGGCCGGCCATTGAGGAGTTGCTCTTTCGCGGCCTGCTGCAGCCCGTCATGATCAAGGTGGCGGGGGTGTTCCCGGGGATCCTGATCACGTCGATTCTTTTTGGCGCCGTTCATCTGGACCAGAACGGCTTCCTGTGGCAGAGCGGAGTCATCATCACCGTGGCCGGCTTCGCCTTTGGTACCGTGCGCCATGTGACGGGCTCCACACGGGCATCCACAATTACGCATATCGCCTATAACTCATTGCCGTTCCTGATCACGGTCTTGCAGGGCGGACGGACAAGTCACGTATAAATATGATCGAAACCATTCAGTGGACGCCGGACGGCGTCGTCATGATCGACCAGACCAAACTTCCTGTGGAGGAGACCTACGTTACCTGCCGGGACTATCGGGAGGTGGCCGATGCCATTCGAACGATGGTGATCCGCGGCGCTCCGGCGATTGGCGTGGCGGCCGCCATGGGAGTTGCTATCGGCGTCGCGAAGGCGAATCCGGCGGACCTCGATTCGGAACTGGCCGTCATTTCGGCGGAGTTGGCGTCCACCCGGCCCACGGCCGTCAATCTGTTCTGGGCCATCGACCGGATGAACCGCGTTTACCGCGACAACAAGGCGCTGGGTTACGAAGCCCTGCGCGACCGGCTGATTGCCGAGGCCTGCCTGGTGCGCGCAGAGGATATCGAAATCAACATGGCGATCGGGCGGCACGGCGCGGAACTGGTTCCCGATGGGCGTACCGTGCTGACGCACTGCAATGCCGGTGCGCTGGCGACGGCTGGCTATGGCACGGCGCTCGGTGTGGTGCGGGCGGCGATAGCGGCCGGGAAGAATATCGATGTCTTTGCGGATGAGACGCGCCCGTTCCTCCAGGGCGCGCGGCTCACCGTGTGGGAACTTCAGCACGACGGCATTAAAGCCACGCTCATTACCGATAACATGGCAGGTCATTTCCTGCGCGCGGGTCAGATTGGTTGCGTAGTAGTGGGCGCGGACCGGATCGCGGCCAATGGCGATGTCGCCAATAAAATCGGAACCTATTCGGTGGCGGTGCTGGCGCGTGAGAACAACATCCCTTTCTATGTGGCCGCGCCGATATCGACCCTCGATCTGACGCTTTCCGGGGGCGAGAAGATTCCCATTGAAGAGCGCGGCGCCGCTGAAGTCACGCATGTCTTTGGAGTGCCCATCGCCCCGGTGGGAACGGCGGTGCGGAATCCCGCTTTCGATGTCACGCCCAGCCGATATGTAACGGCTATCATTACAGAACGGGGAGTCGCGCGCGCGCCGTATGAACAGTCTCTGCGCGGCCTCGTGGATGGTATTCAATGAGAACTCTCTTCTTCGTTATTCTCTCGGCGGGATTACTGCTTGCCGGAGACTTTTCCAACCGGCGTGCGCCCGGTTTTTCGCTGGCCGATTCGCACTACCAGCAACACGATACTCAGGATTACCGGGGCAAGCTGCTGCTGGTCGAAGTGATGGCCACAACGTGTCCTGTATGCGGCCATCTGGCCGACGTTCTGGTACAGGTGAAGCAAAAATACGGCGACAAGATTGGCATCATTTCTGTTTTGACAAACCCAGACAGCTATCAGACGGGTGACCGCTTCATCGCGCAGCACAAGATCAGCTGGCCTTTTGTCTACGACAGCGGGCAGGTGATCGCGTCTTATCTGAAGGTGACGCCCGCTAATCCTACGATTCACTTTCCGCACCTGTTTCTGATCGATCAGACGGGATGGATTCGCAACGACTTCGACGGCACGGAAGACAAGGCGCTGACGGTGGAAGCGCTCTCCGGCGAGATCGATAAGCTGCTGGCTAAATGATCGCGAACTGGTGGTCGGGGCATTCCACCCGAACCTGCTGGTAGACGTCGCCGATCAGATCCGGGCCGAACTTGGCCAGGAACGGCACGATGGAATAGAGGCGCTCCTGCAGGTGCCCTTCGGGGAAGACCAGGCCATGGAGCGAGCGGGCATCGCGCTGCGCCTGTTCATTCTTCAGCAGCATCTGAGCCGCCGTCTTATGGGCGATCTTGCCGAGCTGATATTCGATTTTCCGGCGGCTGGTCTCAAGTGCCGAGACGAGATTGACGTCGAAGGCCCGCAGACCCTCGCTGAGTTCGTTGAGCGTGCGCGCGACGGTGTCGCCGGCCCGGTCGAGTTCCCCCTTCAATCCGGGAGGAACCAGGCGCTGGGCCACCTTTTCGCGCAGGGTTTGATCGTTGACGAACAGGTCTGTGGGATTCAGGCGATATCTGGCCATCTGCTTCCCGGCGCGCTGGTCCAGCAGAGTGAAGCCAGCACGGGGAAAGGCCACTGGCTGGCGGCCGAGGAGCTTCTCATAGAGCACCTGGGATTGCGCGAAGTAGGCGAGTTCGGCCGCGCCCCCGGCGTAGGCGGCGGTGGGGAGCAGATAGTCCTGAACGACCGGCCGCAGCAGGGCGTTGGGCGACAGTTGGTGGGCCCGCGCGGCTAAATCGGCAGGCGACGCTTTGGCTTGACGAGGCGATAACCGCTGGCCGTTCTCGAGCAGGAATACGAGGGACGTCTTGTTATCGACCAGAACCTGAGCGTGATAGCCGCGGGCTTCCAGTTCTTTCGCGCGTTCCATGAGAGCGGCGTTGAGCTCGGGCATGCGCTCCACGGCTTGCCTCATGAGCGGGGCGGCGATCTCGCGCAGGGCGGGGGTCATGGGGTCAATCAGCAGCAATCCCCAGGGCGCGAAGAGCTCGCGGATCAGGTGGGCGAACGATGAACCCATATCGCGGCCAGGCTGGTAAGCCCGCTCGACCAGAGCAACCGCCTCATCCGCAAAGGGGAAACCGGCAAGGGCAGACCGCAGTTCGGCGATCGGGAGGTCCTGCGGCGTCACCCCGCCCACGGGTCGCGCGCCGCCGGTCGCAGGTTGCCTCACGGCGAGCCGGACCGGCTGATGATCGGGGCCGAAGACCCACGTGTGGTTGATCTCGACGAAATCGTGATCTTCGGTCGCGAGCCAGAAGACGGGGACGGCTGGGATGCCGCGCTCCGAGAGCTCTTCGGCGATCCGAATGGCGGTAAGGGCTTTGTAGATGGTGTACGCCGGTCCGCCAAAGAGACCCACCTGCTGGCCCGTAACAATGGCCACGGTCCCCGGCTCGGCGAGCCTGGCGAGGGAAGGATTGCCCTGATTCAGAGGCGTGAGCGCCCGGACGGTGGCGGCGCGGCGGTCATCGGGAAAATCGAACCTGGCGGCCCGTTCGAGAGCGCCGAGGTCGTTGGGAGGAAATGGGTACAGGTCGCTAACCCGATCGAAACGATAGATCAGGTCACTGAAGAGTTTCGAGGTGTTCGGGAGGTCCGTCTGCCGGACGCACGTACACTGCATTAGCTTGTGTCAGGTTAGCAGATGAGAGAAATGGCGCTCAGGGTTCGAGCGGGGCCGAAATTACCGTGCCGGGCGTAATGCGGCGCGCGATGTCGTTGTAAAGAACGAACACCATCAGCATCATCAGGAATACGAAGCCGACCTTCAACATCGCTTCCTTGACGTTGATGCTGATGTCGCGGCCCATCACCATCTCGATCAGCAGAGTCAGGATCATGGCTCCGTCGAGGATAGGAATCGGCAGCAGATTCATGATCGCCAGGTTGAGGCTGACCATGCTCATCAGCGTCAGGAAAGCCGCCGGGCCGTCATTGGCAGCCTGCGTGGCCTGCTGCGCGATGCCCACCGGACCCATGACGTTCCGGGCCGGCATGCGCCGTTCGACGATCCCGCGCAGCACCTGAACAATCAGGGTGCCGAACTCCTCGTTCTGCCGGATGGATTCGGCGAACGCCTGCGGGAAGGCGAGCTGCATCTTCTGAATGTGGACCTTGCCGCTGGTTTCGACCCCGATCATCCAGCGGGCTGAGGTGCCATCGGGATTCTTGAAAACGGGTATCATCGTCACCGAATGCGTGACGCCGTCACGGAGATACTCCACGGTGACAGGCTTGCCATCCACCTTGCGAATGACGTCGGGCAGCGTGTAACGGGAATGGATGGGAATTCCGTTGACCTTCTGCATCAGATCGCCTGTGCGGAGACCCGCGCTCGCGGCCGGCATTCCCGGGGAGACACCGCCTACCTGGACTTCGTTCTGGCCTTCCCACCCGGCATCTCCCAGGCCCGACTTCTCATTGAGCACCGGAATTACGGTCCGGTCGAAAACTTTGCCGCCACGCTCGATACCGACCGTGACCGGGCGGCCGACGTTGCCCCATTCGGTGGTAATGATGTCTTCCCAGTCCGGATTGACTTTGCCATTCAGGCGGACAATCTTGTCGCCAGCCTGAACGCCGGCCCCGGCGGCCGGGGAACCGGGCATCACGTGGCCCACCACGGCGCCCTTTTCGTCCAGAACCTTTTCATACGAAAACATGAACAGGCCGGTGAGCACCGCAACGGACAGCACGACGTTCATGAAAGGCCCGGCGAAGGCCACAATGAGCCGCTGCCAGCGCGGCTTGGCCGTCAGGCCACGCGGATCATTGACGCCGGATTCATCCGCCTGATCGCCCGCCATCTTGACGTAGCCGCCGAACAGGAAGGCCGAGAAGCGATAATCCGTTTCGCCGCGCTTAAAGCCGAAGAGGCGGGGACCGAAGCCGATGCTGAAGATGTCTACTTTGACATCGAAGGCGCGCGCCGCCCAGAAATGACCCAGTTCGTGAACCAGGATCATGACTCCGATCAGTACCAGCAACCACCAGAAGCTCACCAGCAACGAAACGATAGCCATATCAGATCCTTGTTCCCGCGCGAAGGGGAACACGCACCGGGTTGGTCTCGATCACGTTTCGGGCCACACGGCGGGCCTCGGCGTCGATGGTCAGGATTTCCGCTATATTCGCAGCTTCCTGGTGGGGCATGCGGTCCAGTGTGTCCCGCACCACCCGGCCGATGGCGCAGAAGCCGATTTCGCCGGTGAGAAAAGCATCGACCGCGACTTCATCCGCGGCATTCAGAACACAGCCGGCCGACCCGCCCGCGCGGAGCGAATCGTACGCCAGTCCGAGCAGGGGGAACTTATCGAAATCCGGCGGATAGAACTCCCATTTGCGGGATTCCGACCAGTCGATCTTCGGCACCGGCGCGGCGGCGCGTTCGGGCCAAGTCAGCGCGTACTGGATGGGCATGCGCATATCGGTGGCGGACACCTGCGCGATCACGCTGCCATCCTCATACTCGACCATGGCGTGGATGGAGGACTGGGGGTGCACTACGACCTCAATTTCGTCCGGGGCAAAGTCGAAAAGCCACGCGGCCTCAATGACCTCAAAGCCCTTGTTCATTAAGGTTGCCGAATCGATCGTGATACGATTCCCCATCTTCCACGTAGGATGCTTCAATGCATCGGCGGGCGTCACCCATTCGAGAGCATCTTTGGGCGTGGTCCGGAATGGACCACCGGAGGCCGTGAGGATCAGCTTCTTTGCTTCTTTCCTCAGACCGGCCCTTAAGCATTGATGCGCGCCGTTATGTTCCGAATCGACCGGCAAAAGCTCCGAGCCGAAGCGCCTGACTGCTTCCATCACCAGTTTCCCGCTGGAAACGAGCACCTCTTTGTTGGCCAGTCCGACACGTTTTCCGAGGCAGATGGCCTGATACGTGGCGTCGAGGCCGGCGACGCCGACGATGGACGACATTACTGTATCGACTTCCGAAGCGGTCGCCACGGCAACCCGCGCGTCAGGGCCACTGAGTAATTCCGGGATTCCTGTTTTTGGAAGAAGCTGGCGGAGGCGTTCGACGTCTGCCGGAAGTTCCACGACGGCTACCCGGGGGTGAAATTCGGCTATCTGGCGGGCGAGAAGCTCGATGTTACGGCCTGCAACCAGCGCAAAGACGCTGAATTGATGTGGATTCTGGCGTACAACGTCGAGCGTATTGGCGCCAATGGAACCTGTGGAACCTAATATTGTGAGGGAGCGGGAGCGCAGAAATTTATGATCCTCAATCGATCATATCGTATTTTATTCTTAGGTTTATGTCGGTTGATGTCGCACTAAACTGATTTCAAGACCCAAACCCTTGCGGGCGCCGGGGAGGTTGCTTCAGGGGTCTTTCAGTTTAGAGGTTAGTCTCGCTTTTGGTGGGAGTTAAATGACCTCCCCGGCTTGCTTCCAATACTAATATCAACTGATTTTGGAATCAACCAAAAATTGTATATTATTTTTGGTAACTGTTCGTTTTCGTACTTAACTCTTGACTTCCACGCCGGTTAATCCCTCCAGCACCTTGATTGTGGCGCAAATGTCCTCATCTCCATGCCCCGTGGCGATGGCGGCCTGGAACATCTGATGGGTGAGAGCGGTCAGCGGGGTCGGAATGCCCATTTCAGCGGCGGAATCGAGCATGAGGCCGATATCCTTATGCATCCATTTTACGGAGAAGTTGGTGGTGAAGTCGCGGCGGAAGATGAACGGTGCTTTGTATTCGATGAGGCCGGATTTCGCGGCGCTGTTGGAGAGGATATCGAGCATCAGGGCCGGGGGCACGCCTGCTTTGGTGCTGAGCACGATACCTTCATTGAACGCCTGCAGGATATTCGAAAGCACCAGATTCTGGGTCAATTTTGCGTGCAGCCCCATGCCGGCGCCACCGCAGTAATAGAGCTTTTTCCCCATTGCTTCGAAAAAAGGCTTCGTCTTCTCGAAGACCTTCTCGTCTCCGCCCACCATAAAGGTCAGGGTGGCGTTGGTGGCGCCGGGCGTTGAACCCGTGCACGGTGCGCCCAGAAAATCGATCCCCGATTTGTCGAGCTCGTTGTGCATCTTCACGCTGGCGGAAGGCCCGACGGTGCTGGCGTCGACGACTACGAGTCCCGGTTTGCCGCCGGATTTTACGCCGTCAGCGCCCAGGATGACAGTCTGGGACATCTCGGTGTTGCCGACGCAGACAAACACGGCTTCGGCATCGCGCGCGACTTCGGCCGGCGTGGCGCAGGCGCGGGCCCCCGCTTCCGCTGCGAGCTGCTTCGACTTGCTGCTGGTGTGCGACCAGACGGCGACATCGTGTCCGGCCTTCAGAAGGTTGCGGGCCATGGGATAACCCATCAAGCCCAGTCCGAGGAATCCAAGTTTTGCCATAAACAAGTGATTGTATATGGCCGCTATACTGGACCGAGAAAGAAATGAGTGTCGCCAGTCTGTTTCTCAACGCTTCCGCGGCGAAATTGCGGCAGTCGGTCAACCGGATTGAGGTGTGCCTCGGCAAACTGACCGACGACCAGATCTGGGCGCGCGGCCATGAAACGGAAAACGCCGTGGGCAATCTCATCCTGCATCTCGCGGGCAACGTGCGGCAGTGGATCGTATCCGGTCTGGGCGGCGCGGCCGATACGCGGGTGCGCGAGGTTGAGTTTGCCACGCGCAGCGGAATACCCGCGGCTGAACTGGCGTCGCTGCTGAAACAGGTGGTGGATGAAGGCGCGGCGGTGATCGAGGGGATGACGGCCGAGCGTCTCACCCATGTGTATGACATCCAGGGGCGGACGCCGACCGGAGTGGATGCGGTGCTCAACGTGGTGGAGCATTTCGGGCAGCATACAGGCCAGATCATCTATGCCACGAAGTACCTGACTGGCGAAGATCTCAAGCTGATGTCGCCACCCGTGAAGAAGTAGCGGGTTCTTCGGGATGTCGCTTCTCAGCGAAGCGCTCGGCGTGTCGCAACGCGATCTGACGCTGGGGGATCTACGCCGCACCATCGTTATTCTCGCGATTCCGATGATTCTCGAGATGCTTATGGAATCGCTGTTCGGCGTGGTCGATATGTTCTTCGTCGCGCGGCTGGGCGTGGATTCCATGGCGACTGTGGCCTTGACGGAATCGCTGCTGGTGCTGGTCTTCGGCATCGCGATGGGCCTGAGCATGGCGACCACCGCGTTTGTGGCGCGGCGGATTGGCGAGAAGGATCCGAAGGGCGCCGCGGTTGTGGCTGTGCAGTCCATTGGCGTGGGCCTGGCGGTTTCTTTGGTGGTGGCCATGACCGCCGTCCTGTATGCCCCTAACCTGCTGTCGATGATGGGTGCATCGCCTGGAGTGATCCGGACGGGGACGAGCTACACGCGGATTCTGCTCGGCGGGTCGGTCACGATCTTCCTGTTGTTCCTCATCAACGGGATTTTTCGCGGTGCGGGCGATGCCGCGCTTGCGATGCGCGTGCTCTGGTTTGCCAATGGCATCAATATTGTTCTCGACCCCTGCCTGATCAACGGGTGGGGTCCGTTTCCGCGGCTGGGTGTGATGGGTGCGGCTGTGGCCACGACGACGGGGCGCGGGCTCGGTGTGGCGCTGCAGCTCTTCTTTCTGTTTGGGGGACACAGCCGGGTGCGGGTGCATGCCGCGCAGGTGCGGCTGAATCTTGCGGTGCTGTGGGGGCTGCTGCAGGTGTCGTTCACGGGAATTCTACAATTCGTGATTGCGACGGCGAGCTGGACAGGGCTGGTGCGTCTCTGCTCCACTTTCGGCAGCGCTTCGGTGGCGGGATATACGGTGGCAATCCGGATTTTCATGTTCGTGATTTTGCCGGCGTGGGGATTGTCGAACGCGGCGGCGACTCTGGTGGGGCAGAATCTGGGCGCGAAGAAGCCGGACCGGGCCGAGGCCTCGGTATATCAGACGGGGCTCTACGCGATGTATTACATGGGTGCGATTGCCATTGTCTTTGCGGTTTTCGCGCGTCCGCTGGCGCAGTTTTTTACGTCGGATGCCGTGGTGCAGCAGGTTGCGGTCGATTGTCTGCGGTTCATCAGTATCGGCAACATCTGTTATGCGTGGGGCATGGTTCTGGTGCAGGCGTTTAACGGGGCGGGGGATACGAAGACGCCTTCGATGATCAATTTCTGTTGTTACTGGTGCTTCCAGATTCCGCTGGCTTATGGGCTGGCGGTGGGGTGGCATTGGGGACCACGGGGAATTTTTTCGGCTATTCCCGCAGCGGAGACCGCGATGACTTTGAGTTCGCTGGTGCTGTTCAGGCGGGGTGGCTGGAAGCGGAAGGTGATTTAGGGGCGGGTGTCGGGTTGTCGGGTTTGGTCACTGCGTTTTTTAGTTGCCGGCACGCAGGTACATGTTTGGCGGCGAATGTTGTGACCGACGAGTTGTGACCTGGCTGGCGTTTCGTCATTTTGCGCGTGGCTTCTTTAGGGCAACGACGGCTGAGGAAGAAATGGGCCCTCGGCCTCACGCCTGCTTGGTTGTCTAGGGGTGCGGCGTGCGGCTCCCGGCATGCATAGTGAGATCCGCAAGCTGGCTGGGTTCGAACCTCGGCGATCCGTTCGGCGGACGCCTCAAACGCCGCGAGCCCAACTGCAAACCCGGCGGAAGATTCGGCCAGAATCGAACGCAGTCGTACATGCCCCGGATTTGGCCCGCAATCTGCCTGCGATAATCGCACGTATGCTTAACGCACCCATCACAAGGCGGGGTTTCTCCACCGCCGCCGCGGCTTCCGTCTTTGCGCCCTTGCTGATCGGGATGCAGAAGAAGTCCGCACCTGAGCCCCAAAAGCCAGTGGTTGGCATCTCCTCTCTGCTCGACGGCACAGGCCTGGTGCGGATCGGGCCCGGAGAGTTCGAGATGGGTTCGACCAGAGGTAATTCCGATGAGGCGCCCGTGCACCGGGTTCGCATCACACGGCCTTTTGAGATTTCGAAATACGAAGTGACGCAGGCACTGTGGGATAACGTCATCCGCGATGCCCACATGAAACCCGACGTCCCGACGAATTTCAGCAACTTCCACGGCGCGACTCTTCCGGTCGAATCGGTCACGTGGGGTGATGTGATGGAATTTCTGAGCCGTCTCAACGCCCGGGAAGAGCAGGGGCGAGTCTGGCGCCTGCCCACGGAAGCGGAATGGGAGTACGCGGCGCTCGGCGGCGCAGGCCGCAGAAGCCAGTTAAGCCCCGACCGCCTCGGCGACTCGGCATGGTTTGAGGCGAACTCGCAGAAGCAAACTCACCCGGTTGGCGAGAAGGAGCCGAACGCGATCGGTCTTTACGACATGTTCGGCAACGTGGCTGAATGGGTGCAGGACTGGTACGGGCGCGATTTCTACGCCGAGAGCCCCGCCGTCGATCCGCACGGCCCGGACACGGGATCTTATCGGGTATATCGCGGGGGCTGCTGGTTCGATCCGGCGAAGAATCTTCGCGCCTCGTATCGCGGCTTTGATCTTCCGTCCAACAAGGCATACAACGTCGGGTTCCGGGTCGTCCGGGCGGCGCGATAAGTTTTCCCGCGATCCCAGACTTTGCCGCCAAAGGCGGCCGCCTCCTCGACTTGCATCATCGTGTTTGGACGACACTCCCTCAGGCGCTGACGATACATAAAAAGGGCGCCCACACGGTCGGAAGTGTCCGCCCAATTCGTCCTCTGAAGTACAAGGCAGATTCTTCTTGCAAGCAGTAGGCTGCTATGGAATAATCACGAAGATTAGGTTTTTTTAATGCGCCGATTCGATCCCGGATTCAATTGAAACAATTGCAGGGGCATGCACACCTAGTTGTGATTTTGCCGTAGTATGCAGGTTTTGCCGGCCCACACGAAAGAGGCCGCGAAGAGGAGAGAAGCCAATGGCAGTAACACCGACGTATCCCGGTGTTTATGTTCAGGAAGTCCCCAGCGGCGTGCGCACAATTGCGGGCGTCAGCACCTCCATCGGAATGTTCCTCGGCATGACCAAAGCCGGACCGATGTCGGATCCGGTGCGCTGCACCACTTACACGGATTTCGTGCGGGCCTTTTCGGACGACACGAGCTCCGCGCAGCTGCCGAACTACGTCAAGCTCTTCTTTCTTAACGGCGGCACCGATTGCTATGTCATGCGCCTCGCCAATGGCGCGACGAACGCTTCGGTCGCGATCAAGAACGAGCTGGGGGCGGAGGTGCTGGTGCTCGCGGCGAAGAATGCGGGCGCCACCGGTGAGAACATCCGGGCGATCGTCACCTATGGCGGAGCGCAGCCCGAGGCGACCTTCAACCTCGATCTCTTCCAATGGGTGTACGACGCCAAAGGCAACCGCACCAAAACCGGCGTGGAAAGCTGGAAGGGGCTGAGCATGGACCCGGCGTCGCCGCTGTTCGCTCCCACCTACCTGACGCAGAACTCGCAGCTGGTCACGTCGACTCTCGGGGGAGCGGTGCCGGCGGCCGGCAAGGGCTTCTCACTTTCCGGGCGGGGCGTGGATGAGACGGTCAGTTTCCAGGCTGGGTGGCAGCCGCTGCTCGGCAATTTTGCGGGCGTAAAAACCAATAAATTTCAGATCAGTGTCGCGGGGAGCCCTTTTGTCGAGGTCGATCTCGCCACCATTACGGTTACGACCGCGGCCAATCTGATTACGGATATACAGAACGCGGTCAGCGCGCGTTTTGCCGTGCTCGGTTTTCCGGGCGTCAACGTGGTGGTGACGTTTCCAGCCGCTGGTCCCGCGAATCATTTCCGTCTGAGGATTGAGCCCGCCGCTGCGACCGGCGACGTGTTCATCAGGCCCGGCTCGTCGAACGACCTCGCCGTTCCTTTGATGCTCGGCAGCGCGCAGGGTGGCCTTGAAATATCCGGGCGCGCGGACCAGCGCCCCGCTGTCAGCGGTATCACGTTCCGCCCCACGGAAGCGGCACTGGACGACTTCGCGGCGCTGGCGCAAAATGGTCTGGCGAATTTTACTATCGACGTGATGAAGCCGGATGGAACCTTCGTCGCCGATACAGTTCCCATGACTGGCGGAGTTCTCCCTTCGATCATCACGACCGCGGCGGGGGACTCGATGTCGAAAGACGCCAATGCCTCCTCGCCCAACGGCAATGCCGATGGCCTTCGCGAGAAGCTGGGGATTATCGCGCAGCGTCTTTCGCAGTTCGTGCCCACTGTGGCGGGCAACAAGAACAAGTGGAAGGTGAACGTAACGAACTACCGGCTTACGCTGCTTCCCACGGACGACATTGCGGATAATTTCATATCCACCAATTTCGCCGTCTCCGCGGCGACTCTCACGCCGCATTTCTCGCCTCCTAATGTTCACCTGTATACGGTGGGGGCGGGCGGCAACAACATCGGTGAGCAGACTTCAGCGCTTCTGCCGGCGTCGGATGGCAGCGCCCCGACGGCCGCGGATTACGACAACGCGTATCTGGTTGTCGACAAGCAGGTGGACCTCTTCAATCTCATGGTTCTGCCGCCCGATGTTCCCGGCAAAGACATGAGCGGTTTCTACGGCAACGCGAGCGTGTTCTGTCAGCAGCGCAGCGCGGTCCTGCTCATGGATCCGCCGCCGACGTGGGTCAGCGCGAGCGACGCCTCGACGAAAATCGCCGCTTTACGCGTGGGTCTGGTTAAAGATTTCGCGGCCCTGTTCTTTCCCCGGATCACCATTGTCGACAGCAACGGCGTCAACGCCAATATCGGACCGGCGGGCGCGATTGCCGGCCTGTGTGCGCGCATCGATGGCACGCGCGGCGTGTGGAAAGCTCCGGCCGGAACGGAGGCGGATTTGCGCGGCATTATCGGGGTGGAACATAAATTCTCCGATGGCGAGCACGGCATCATGAATCCGCGGGCCGTGAACGTGATCCGCGTGTTCCCGAACGGCATTGTGAATTTCGGCGCGCGCACCATGGATGGCGACGACGATTTCGGAAGCGAGTATAAGTACATTCCCATCCGGCGTCTCGCGCTCTACATCGAAGTCAGCCTGTATCGCGGCCTGAAGTGGGTGGTGTTCGAGCCGAACGACGAGCCGTTGTGGGCGCAGATCCGCTTGAACGTGGGCGCTTTCATGCACGATCTTTTCCGCAAGGGCGCGTTCCAGGGTGCAACGCCGAAAGACGCCTACTTCGTGAAGTGCGATGGCGAGACGACGACACAGAGCGATCGCAATCTGGGCATCGTCAACATCTGGGTCGGATTCGCGCCGCTCAAGCCGGCGGAGTTCGTGATTCTTTACCTGCAGCAGATGGCTGGACAGATTCAGGTTTGACCCGAGGTTAAAAGATAATGGCCCAATTTACAGTCAATCCATCGCGTTTCGACCCGTACAAGAACATGAAGTTCCGCATCAAGTGGGACGGCAAATATGTTGCGGGCGTCAGCAAGGTCAGCGCGCTCAAGAAGTCGACCGAGCCCGTGACACATCGCGAAGGAGGCGACCCCAGCACCTCCCGTGTTTCCCCGAGTCTGTGGAAGTTCGAGCCCATCACGCTCGAGCGCGGTGTCACGCACGACCCCGAATTCGAGAACTGGGCCAACCTGATTTACAACACCGATGGCGATGCGGCGATTTCGCTCAACAACTTCCGCAAAGACATCATCCTTGAGCTGCTGAACGAGCAGGGCGTTGTAGCCAAGGCGTATAAGGTCTTCCGGTGCTGGGTGTCGGAGTATCAATCGCTGCCTGAACTCGACGCCAATGCGCACGCCATCGCGATTGAGCGCATGGTTCTGCAGAACGAAGGGTGGGAGCGCGACGTGGCGGTGGCGGAGCCCGCGCAGACATAGCGGCTTGCGGAGAGTGAAATGGATTCACACGGGCCCCGGCTGCGGGACCTCACCGGGCATGATGAACGGGCGGTGGAACGCGCGGATTCGGGCGCGGCCATTGCGCTGATCGCGCGCCTGGCGAATACTCCCGACGCCAACAAGATGACCGCGTTCGAAAGGGACGTTGTGCTGGCGCAGATCCATTCGCGCCTCTATGGCGACCGGATCGAGAGCACACTCAAATGCGCCGGTTGCGGAAAGCCGTTCGATATTGCGTTCAGCCTGCGGGATCTGATGACGCGTCCACAGAACCAGGCTTCGGTTACCCCTTGCGGCGATGGCAGTTTCCTCATGGAGAACGGGCTTCGCTTCCGGCTTCCCACGGGCGAAGACGAGGTGAGCGTGCTGCATCTTTCGGCGCCCGAAGCGGTGGCTCAGTTGTTGCGCCGGTGTGTTCTCGAAGCACCGTTGGATTTCGATCCGGCTGTGGTGCAGGACGCGATGGAACAGGTGGCGCCGATTCTGGACGTCGATATCAATACTTCCTGCATGGAATGCGGCGCGGCGGCTCGTGTGCGGTTCGACCTGCAGACTTATCTATTGCAGTCGATTCTGCAGGACAGGCGCAGGTTGTGGCGGGAGACGCACGTCCTCGCCACGACTTATAAATGGGGCCTCGATGAGATTCATGGCCTTTCGCGGGCGGACCGGCGGTCGCTGGTGGCGATGATCGAAGCCGATGCTTCCCGACGGGCTTTGGTTTAGATGGCCCGATATCTTGAGCGATTGGTGGCGCGGGCGGGCATTGCCAACGATGCCGTTCCCGCCGCTCCCGTACCCCGGCCGCAATACGACCCGCAGGCGGGCGATCCCTTTGAGAACACTGCTGTGTGGGAGGCCGAGTCCGCCACGCCACAGGTTGTCCAGACAGTTGTACTTCCGGCCCCACCGGTCGCAGAGCCCCGTGTTGAAACGGCGCCGGGTCAGATCATGATGACCGACTTGCGAACTTCGGAAGTGCGTGTCGAAGAGCACTGGCTGCCTTCTGTTGAGACAGCGCCAGTGGTGATGCCGGTAACGGTGGAACCGGCGGTAGCTCTCCGCGAAACGGTTCGTGAGATCGAATGGCGCCCGGCGCCACAGATGCCGGAGCGCGAAATTCGTACCGAAGCGACGCTCACGGAAGCTACGCTTGAGCGCGAAACAATCCGAACGGAAACTCTGCGGCCTGCGCCCGCGCCTCTGGAACCGGCTCTGAATCCCGGAGATATTGAGCGCAGCGTGCTTGAGAAGCTGATGCCCGCGCTCGATGCGTGGTTCAAATCCGATGCACCTGCCTTCAGCGCTGAAGCAGCTCCCGCGCTACCGATGGCCCCTTCACGCCAGCACGAAAACGAAGCAGTGGTTTCGGCTGCAACGGAAGCGCCGCAACTGGTGATCGGGTCGATCCGGGTAGAAGTCACAGCGCCGCCTGCCGCAGTGGCGCCGAGTTTTCCCCGGAGACCTGTAGGCCGTGCAGCACCGGCGGTTTCCCGCCCGTCGCCATCGAGACTGGGCATCGGACTGGGGCAGATCTAATGCCTCTGATCGATCTGTCGCTGGTCACGACCACTCTGACGAACCTGATCACGCAATGGATGAAGCAATCTCCGCTGAAGGCTTCGCTCACTAAGCTCGATGTGTCGCCCCTTTCGCCCGACAGACTGAAGGGCGATCAGACAGTAGGCCTTTACCTTTACAGCGTCGAAGAAAACGCGCAGTACAAGAATGTGGATTCGCCGTCGCCCGATCCGCTTTTCCCCGAGCGCTACATCCCCATGGGCCTGAACCTTTACTATCAGCTGACGGCGCACAGCGATGTTGCGGGCGATCCCGCGGCGATTCAGGAACAGACGCTGATGGGCCTCGCGATGAAGGCTCTGCACGATTACCCGCGTATCGACGATTCGATCGTGGTGGGCGGCGCGAAGGTCTTTCCGCTCGATCTTCAGGGCACCGATAACATGTTCCGCGTGTCACTGCAGCCGGTGCCTTTTACGGACGCCATGCAGTACTGGAACGCCGGCAATCAGCCGCTGCGGCTGGCGGCGTATTACCAGGTGACACCGGTGCTGCTCGAACCCGAGAAGCCCGATTCGCTGCGCGGGCGGGTGTTGCGTTATGGCGTGTTCAGCTTCGTTCGCGGGGCTCCGCATATCGATGCCAGCCAGGCGACGGTGCAGTTTCAGGTGCCGGGCGAGACTACGCCGCGCAATATCCTGGTGCAGCCCGCTGAAGGGCCCGTGGGCGGGAAGATTACCTTTCTTGGCACGGAACTCTCCGCCGATTCCACCACGCTGCTGCTGAGCCATGCTTCCTTTCCGGAGCCCATAGAAGTCGGCCCGGACTGGGGAGTGCTCGCGACGGCATCGCAAATCACCGCGACCATTCAGCCCAATGCACAGATCTCGACAGTTGTACCCGGCGTCTACTCGGCCCGCGCGCGCGTTGCGGACACACGCGTGCTGCCCGATGGATCGACACGGGCTTTCGCTAATCTCTCGAACGCCATCCCGTTTCTGGTGACGCCGAATATCACCGCGATCAGTCTCCCTGTGGGCGGAACGATCACGGTCACCGGCGGCGTTTTCAAGAACGCGGCGATAGCCGTGGATGCCGTGCAGATTTTGCTGGGCGGCAATGTCCTGCAGCCGAAGGGCGCGGGGCCGCTCGCCGCGGGACAGTTTGACGTGACCAGCGCCACGACCATCGATTTTAAGTTTCCCGCCAGCGGCTTTGTTTCGGGCGCGCAGACCATGCTGCGCATCATTATTAACGGGGCTGAAAACTCGCCCGTGTGGGTGCCGGCGCCATGATGGCCGCCGCTCAACTGGCGTCGAATCCCGTGGCCGAGCTCGATCTTGTGCTGGCGCGGTTCCGGCTGCGCGCGCGGCTGCGAGTGCTGTGGATTGAGACCCTGCGGGAGCAGGGGCAGGTTGCGACTGAATTGCTGGATCGCGACGCGCCGGGTGAGATGGAAGACTGGGTGGCTGAGGACGAGGCGGCCCGCGCGCTTGCGCACGAAACGGACTCGGTGGAACAGGAACTTGCGGCGAACCGCGAAGGCCGTTTCGCGCGCCTGACATCGATCTTCGGCCTCAACGCGGCGGAGCGCGACATGCTCGAAGCATGCGCGGCTCTGGCGCTCGACCCTGCCCTGCGGGAGATCTGTTCGTGGTTAACGGGACAACCCAGCCTCACGGGAAGAGTGATCGCGCGCCTCTTCGGAAACCAAAGGTCCCCGGCCTGGCGATGCGATTCAGCGCTCTTTCAGTGGGAGATCGTGCAGCAGCGCGAAGACGTTCTCACGCTCGAC
>JBDUBZ010000239.1:0-6419 GCA_040003745.1 Terriglobia bacterium | reverse complement strand
ACCGTTTCATTGGCCATGATGAAATCCGACTGGATCAGATTGCGCACGCCGAGGTTCTGGCGCACCAGATACTCGAGGAATTCGACGGGCTCCTGCTTCAGCTGTTCGCGCGCGCCCAGCGTGAGATTCGGATACTTCCTGCGATCGATTTCGACCACCTGGAACTTATCGAGATTGAGCCACTGCGATGTGAATTCGTTTGCGAAGCGCGTGAATTGGGGATCTTCGATCATGCGCGTGACTTCGGCCTCGAGCTGCTTCGGTAGTTGCCCGCTGGCCGCCAACTGCAGGGCCTTATGATCGGGCGGACCGTTCCAGAGGAAATAGGAAAGCTTCGAGGCGAGCTCGTAGTTATCGAGCGGCTCGGGCGCGGGCGATTTGCTGGTCTCGATCAGGAAGAGAAACTGCGGCGAGGTCAGTACCACCATCAGAGAGTCCTTGATGGCATCGGTGAAGTTGCTGCCACCTTCCATCGACTTCTGCCAGACGCTCACGAGCATGGCCTCTTCTGCACCGGTAACAGGACGGCGCCAGGCGCGGGTGGCAAAATCTTTAACGATCTTCCGCGCATAGGCCGGCTGATCGTTCTTGCGGTCGAAATCGACGAAGATGTTTTTGTGCGAAGCGGGGGGCCACTGGTCGTAATACGGGCCCTGGAATTCGACGGAATGGACCACCATGCGCGGCATGTCGCGGGCGTCAGTGTACTCGCTGCGAACGCCGATTTCATGCACGCCCTGCAGATAATTCGGGTTGTCGTCCTTTTCGTCCTGAGGGCTGGGGAAGTTGCGCAGCGCGCCTTCGAAGACGTAGGGCGCGGGCTTGTCCGAAGTCACGGTTTGCGGCGGACCCACGGGAGCGAAGGTGCTGCCGCAATCGCGCCTCAGACCGAGATGCACGCCGACGCGCGGCTGCCGCTTCTCAAAGGCGGCGAAGCGTTTTCCGATATCGCTCGTTTCGGCCATGGGGGTGATGACCAGATGGTCGATGTCGCGAACGCCGGTATTGCGCGCGGCGAGTGCGAGAGGTCCGGCCGGAAGACGCACGACAACGAACGCGGACTGCACGGCGCCTGAGAACTGCCGGTCGCCGAGTGTGACAGTGGCGACGTCCTGCCGCTGTCTGCCACCACCGCCGCCGCGGCCGCCCGCGGGCGGGGGCTGAACGAACTGTTTACCGGGCAGCAGCAAGCCCTGAACCTCGGCTTCGGAAAGAGTACGACGATAGATACGCACGTCTTCCAGCTCGCCCGCGAACGGCTGCGCGGCGCCGAGACGGCCCAGGCGCAGATCGAACTTCGGATTATCCAGATTCGCCGGGCCGATAGAACCGCGGGCGACTGGGAAGCCGTTGATATAGAGTCGCGATTCGTTTTTCCGGGTCTCGCCGGCCTGAGCGCGCTTCACCGCCACGGCGATATGCTGCCAGGCGTCAGCGCGAAAGGCTCCGGGCGGGGAGGTCACAATCCCGTTCGATTCGTTGTCAGGACCGTTAGTCTCGAGGCGAATGGCTCCGCGGTCGGCCATTTCGAGATACCAGCCGTGCATCTGGTCGCCGCCGAGCGCGAGAATGGCGGATTTGCGCAGGGCGGTGGGCCGTATCCAGGCGGCCACGGTGAAGTCGCCTTCGCCCACGTTCATGGTTTCGGCGCGTGGGAGCACCACCGAATCCGATGCTCCGGTGAGCGAGACCGATTTGCCGAACGGAGAATCGACGAGCTTGGCGTCTCCTTGAAGTTTTGCGTCAGACGCGCCCGCCGCACCGTTCAGGAGCCAGGAGGCGGTGAGGCCCTGCGTCAGATGCGACGTATCGGGCGGCGGCGGGGTGGCATCCTTCTGATAGAGGTCAACCTGATAGAGACCGGCCTTCTGGATTTTGATGTCGTCCGGGTCTTTACCTGGGCGCCAGGTAACGCTCTCCGGCGTGTTGAGAGGCGCGGCGCCCGCATCGAGCAGGAGGCCATCGTTATAGCGTGCGGCCATCACGGTGACTTTAAAGCGGCCGAACTCCGGCAGCTGGCGAACGGAGACCTTGAAATTCGCCTTCGGGCCGTTGGTGCTGTCCACGCCGAAGTTAGCGTCATTGGGAATGGCGGGCCGGAGCAGGAGCCCCCCGGGTACGGTACTGTAAGCCTCGCCCTTCGGATAACCGGGGCTGCTCCGCATATCCGCGTAAACGTTGTGGTAGATGGTCTCGAATTCACGCCAGCCGCGCACCGTGTCGTTTCCCTGGTAACCTTCGATGAAGCGGAAGTGAGTCTTCATCGCGAAGGCCGTGAAAGGGAACGGCTTTACCACCTTCGGCTGCGTGACCAGCACGTCTTCGTTGTTGAGCAGCGCGCTGTCGGCTCCGAGAATCAGCTTGTCCTTAATAGGAGCGGGATTGACGGAAGCGCCGAGATCGACGCGGAAGTCCTGAATCACGGGCTTCACCGACGGATCCACGATCGCGCGATTGAGCGCGTCCTGCGCGACTTCGAAGTAAGATTCGGTGAGCGTGGGCGAAAGCTGCAGCGAATCCTTATTATTCAGGAAACCGTCTTTCGAAACGGCGTCGGGCGGCAGGCCTTCGGTGAGGTTGTCGTCGAGTTTGAGGAGTTCGCTAAGCGTGTTGCGATATTGCGAAATAGTGAGCCGCCGGACCATGCCGTTCTTTTCGGCGGGCCTGAGCCGCGACATTTCCATCGCCTGCGAGATCCAGTCGACCATGTGCTGGCGATCGGCGGCCGAAGGCTGGGGCATGCCTTTGGGCGGCATGGTTCCTTCCCGGAGGCGGCGCCGAATGGCGTCCCAGACCGGAAGCTGGCGGTCTTCGATTCCGCCATCGAGCTGATCGATTTTGATACCGCCTGTATTCAGTTCGGCATTGTGGCACTGAACACAATTTTGCTTAAAAAAGGGCTTTGCGACGTGATCGAATGACTGTTCGACCGCCTGAGGCGTAGGGGGAGCTTCAGCCGTGAGAAAACGAGCGGTCACCGCCATTCCGGCAATACATAAGGTGAGCGCGAGAGCGGATGGCCACTGCAGCCACTTGGTGCGTTTTTTCAGATGCATGAAACGAAATTCGGTCGATGGTACAGCATACTACACCGTTGACTGACGACCGGGAGACCGCCAAGGTAACGGCCTCCCGGGCAGAATCTCAGAAAACGAATCGCAGGACGCCCTGCATGACTCGGGAGGTACGGGCGGAGGTCACCTGACCGAACTGGGCGTTAGTCTGAGCGCCCGTAACCAGATCGTATTTGGCCGCCGTGTTGATTCCCGAATACTGGGTGTGATTGAACACGTTGTAGGCTTCCCAGCGGAGCTGCAGGAAGCGGCCCTCGCTCCTGATGGGGAAGCGCTTTGAGAGCGTCATATCGTTGTTGTTGACGCCGGGGTTGCGAACGCTGTTCTTGCTCGCATTCCCAGTGGAGGAACCCGGAGGCAACGCGAAGGCCGCCGGATTGAACCATGCGCTGAAGGTGGACCCATTGGCGTTCGGGTCGCCCACGACCATCACGCGCTGGCCGTCGCCACCGCCCGTCAGGTCAGTGCCCTGCACCGTCGAAAAGCTGATCGAGGCGGGGGTGCCGCTGACGAACTGGCTGATGCCCGCGAGCGTCCAGCCGTCGCCGGCGAAGCGAACGAAGCGATTATCCCTGAGCTTCGAGGCCTTGGGCAGGTCATACGTGTAGTTGATCACCACGTTGTGGGTCTGGTCTGAGCCATCGAAGCCATAGGACCACTGGCGAAGCGGCTGGAAGGTCGGAATGCCCGTGTAATCCAGATACTTCGAGAATGTGTAAGAGAGCCCCATGGTGAGGCCGTGCGAGAAGCGCCGGTTAATGGTAGTCAGCAGCGAATGGTAGTTCGAGCTATAGGCTGCGCTGGTGATGGTGATGTTCGAATAGCCGGGGTACTTGCGGAAGAAGTTGTCGGGCAGGGGCTTGCCGCTGTTGCTCGCATCGGCGTTCTGGGGCAGGAAACGGGCGCCATAAGGGATGTTGTTGATGTTGACGCTCTGCTCAATGTGGCGACCGAGCGTGGAGGCATAGGAAACGTCGAGGATGAACGAATGCCCCAGGTCCTGCTGGATGCCGAAGTTCAGGCTGTAGTTGACCGGCGTCTTATTGTTGACGTCGTAGCCAGAAGTGACGCCGGGGGAGAGAAGACCGGCGCTTTGCAGGAAGGTGCTCATGTTGCCGAAGTTCGCAACCGGCGTGTAGACGGCGGGCGGCTTGCCGACAAAGTTATTCCACTTGGTCTCGCGGATCGTATATAAGATCGCGGAGCCGCCGCGGATGACAGTTTTCCCCCTACCGAAGGGATCATACGCGAAGCCGAGGCGCGGGCCCCAGAGAACGGGCTGCTGGTTGATGAAGCCCCGTGGATAATTGGGATCGCCCGAAACCACGCCGCCATTGCCCGGATTTCCCACACCCGGCACGAAGGCTCCGATGTAGGGTGCGGACAGCAGACCACCAGTGAGAGGGTTCTGCGCCTGGCGCACGCCGTTGACCAGAAGGGGGCGGTAGAGCGGGGGCGCCTGGCTCGGGTCGTAACGCGAAAGGGCGAACTGAGCGAGCTGACCGTCGTAATGCGGATAAGCTTCCTGATACCAGCTCCAGCGGATACCGCCGTTGATGGTCAGATTGCGCATGGGTTTCCAGGAATCCTGCGCAAACCACTCGACCGTGGACTGGCGCAGGTTCGCGCCGTAGCGCGCGTTCGATTCCGAGTAGCTGTTGAAGACGCCCAGCGCGGCATTGGAAAACGCGTAGTTGGAATCGAGCGGATTCAAGGTGTTTTTGCCGAAATCGAAGGTGCCGCTGAAAGTGCTGGTTTCACCCTCGTATTCCCGGTCGCGCAGGAAGCTGACGCCGAATTTCATGAGATGCTTCTCCCGCGTGACCGAGAGCGCCGCGTCCGCGTTGAAACCGAAGTCCGTGCCGCCGGTGAGAAACCGGCTGTCGTAGTTGACGTTCGGCGGGCTGGTGACGCCGCCGAACGTATAACGCGGGATCCAGCCATTGGGATTCGACTGCGGATACCACTGTCCGAGGTTGTATCCGATCTTCGAACGGGTCACCTTGTCGAGCTCCTGCTGATCGGTCGCGCCGTTCTCTCCGAACGGGTGCCAGGCTTCGTGATTGTGCCGGACGCCGGTGTTGTATTCGAGCACGGTGCGGGGTCCGAAGATATGGGTGCCCACGATGGCGAGACCGGATTCGGTGAAACAGTAGCATTGGCCAAAAAATCCGACGGGGCTTGCACCGCTTGAAACGGAGTAGCCTTCCTGCTGCGAAAGGAAGGTTTTGCCGCGCACGTAAAAGCGATCCTTGTCGGTGGGCACGTAGTCGATTTTGAAGAGCTGACTGCGCTTGGGGTTCTGCAGCGTTTCCTGGATCTGATAGTTGTAATTGCCCAGCGAAACCGCGCGATTCAGGAAGTTCGGCAACGGCAGGACATTCAGCAGAGCCTGCCCGTTGGGATTCAGGCGCGAGGGCGGGATGACATTGTTCGGGAACTGAGCCCCGCCGTTTAGAGTATCTTTGATGGGAATCACAGCGCCGTTCAGATCGAGAGTCTGCGAGAAATCTCCCTTGCGCTCAAGGGCCGACGGCATGGTGTAACTCGTAAGGTTGCCGGGCGTCTTGATGGCCTGGATATCGATATTGTAAAAGCCGAAGAGCTTGTCTTTGCTGGTGTTCCAGTGGCCGGGGATATAGATGGGGCCGCCGAGGGTGCCGCCCGGAGTGTTGTAACGATAGAGAGGGCGCGCGGCGGAGTTCCGGTTATTGAAGAAGTTATTGGCGTTGAGATCTTCGTTGCGGAAAAATTCGTAAACGCTGCCGTGGAAATCCTTCGAGCCCGATTTGGTTACCACCTGCACGATCGGACCGCCATTGCCCGTGTATTCGGCCTGATAACTATTGAGCAGAACCTTTACTTCGCCGATGGCGTCGAGCGTGGTCACGCTCGAAAAAACGTTGGGACTGCCCTGATCGTTACTGGTGACGCCATCGACGGCAATGTGGTTCGTCCCGGAGTTCGTGCCGACGATGCTCGGGGTGCCGGTACCGTAGGCTCCCCCGGCTGAATCTGGGTCGGATTGGTAGCTGACGCCCGGAATGGTCCGCAGCAAGGAGACGACGTCGCGGCCGCGGGCGGTAAGATTCATCAGCTGGGTGCCCGTGATGGCGCCTGTGACCTGCGAACTATCCGTTGCGACCTGCGCCACATGCTCTTCCACCTGCACGGTGTCTCTGATGGTGCCGATCTCAAGCCGGACTTCGCCCATGCTTACGCGGTCGTCGGCCAGCACGTTGACGTTGGTGCGCTCTGCGACTTTGAACCCCTGCATCTCAACACGCACGGTATAGGTAGAAGGCTGGACGGCCACAAAGCTGTAGGATCCGCCGCCGTTCGTTT
>JBDUBZ010000238.1:0-6498 GCA_040003745.1 Terriglobia bacterium | reverse complement strand
TGGTTGGCGAACTGCCACTCATCGTGGTCGGCACAAAACGCGACGTTACCGCATTCCTCGATAACATGCCCGGCGCGAACCAAACGAACACGTTTATCCCAACCGTGAACGGCTCGACGACCGGGGCCACCGAAGCGTTCATTGACGGTGCGAGGGCGAGCGAACGGATTCAAAAGGGCTCGCTTTCGGAAAACGGTCCGTTCCTGGAGCAAGTCGGCGAGATCAGCGTGGTCACCAGCGCTTTCAACGCCGAGTATGGCGGCTTTGGGAGCTGGTTTACGAACGTGATCATCAAATCCGGCACCAACAAGCTGCATGGAAGCGTATTCGACCACTTAGGGAACGACAAACTCAACGCACGGTCTTTCTTTGCGCAGGCGCGGACACCGTACCGCCAGAATGAAGGCGGATTCACGTTAGGTGGACCGGTCGTTATTCCCCACATCTACAACGGCCGCAACAAGACTTTCTTCTTTGGAAGCCTCGGCTTGTTTTACTCAAGGCAGGGGGCGGCCGGACTCCTGGCCACGGTTCCCACACCCGCTATGCTGAGCGGGAACTTTACGGGCCTGACGTCGGCGAGCGGCGCAGTGATTCCGATATTCGACCCCACCACCACCATGCCCGACGGTAAGGGGAGCTACGTGCGGACGCAGTTTCCGGACAACATCATTCCCGCCAGCCGGATCACGAACATGGCGAAGATAGTCGCATCTTATATTCCGGCGCCCAGTATTCCTGGCGTGATCAACAACTTCTATGACCACAGAGCCACTACGTGGCCTTACTACAACACCACGACGCCGCTGATCAAGATCGATCACAGCATCTCCGACCAGCAAAAACTAATGGTCAGCTACACCCACCAGACCAGGCCGCGCTTGCTTTGGGGTAACCCCGCGCCTGGCCTTGGCCCTCAACCGGTCTGGGGACAGACGCAAACGAATCCGCTCGACCAGATAATCGATCAGCAGGATACGTCCTGGAAGGTGCGCATCAACCACGATTACGTTATCAGGCCGACTTTGTTGAATCATGTGACGATAGGCTTAGACCGTGAGTTCAACATCGGGCCTAATGGTACGGACGGCCAAGGCTGGAACCAGAAGCTCGGGATCACTGGAATCCCCGCCGACAACGGAGCGTTTCCTGCGTTGACATTCAGTGGCGGAACGGCGGCGCCGGCGGCGATGGGCCGCGGATATGACGTCAGATTCTTCGCATTTGATTACACGTTTATCGAGAACCTGACCTGGATCCGCGGAAAACACACCATGAAGTTCGGGGCCGAGCTTGATCGGGATCGGATCAATCAGCGGCAAAACAGCAACATCCAGGGAAGCTTCAACTTCCCCAGCCAAATGACGAGCCAGCCCGATTCGCCTTCCTACGGATCGTGGGGAAGTTCCGTTGCCAGTCTTCTGCTGGGAGCCGTGGGCACGGCCGGCGCGTTTATCCCTGACGAGACGGGTTTGCGGGATTTCCGGGTGGGGATGTTCGCACAGGATGAGTGGAAGGTGACGCCGAAGCTCACGCTCTCCTACGGCCTCCGCTGGGATTACAATCCATCGTTCTCAGAAGTGCAGAACAAGATGTCGAGCTTCGAGCCCAATCTCACCAACCCCGGGGCGGGTGGAATAAAGGGAGCCCTCGCGTTTGCCGGCCAGCCGGGTCTGCCGGGCAAGTTCTTCGCGACCAACTGGAAAAAAGGCTTTGGGCCGCGGTTCGGCATCGCCTACCAAATGGATCCCAAAACCGTAATCCGGACGTCCGGCGGCCTCTACTATCAGAATGCTCCCCAACAGCTGATTACGTCGCCATTTTACGCAGGGTACAGCGCCAACATCAGCTTTAACTCGCCAGACGGATTTACTCCGGTGTACTACATCGGCTCCGGTACCTTTCCCCAGAACTTCACCAGACCGCCTTCGCTTGACCCTTCCTTCCTGAACGGACAGGCAATTTCATGGCTTTCGCCGAACGCTACCAGACTTCCGCAGACACTGAACTATACATTCTCGGTTCAGCGGCAGATTTTGCGCGACCTGTCTTTGGAAGCAGTCTACCTTGGCAGCCGCAGCACGCATCTTGCATTCACCACGAACTACAATTATCTGCCGCTCGCGAACGTCAAGTACGGATCGCTACTTTTGCAGCCGATCACTTCGTCTTCCGCCTCCGCCGGGGGCTTTACGGCCCCATACTCCGGCTTCGAGAATCAGCTCGGCGCGAACACGGTTTACCAGTCGTTGCGGCCCTACCCGCAGTACACCGCTGTTACGACGAGCCCCGGCGAACCCTCCGGACAGCAGAAGTTCAATTCACTGCAACTCAAGGCGACCAAACGAGCTTCGGGCGGGCTCACTTTGTTCGGCTACTTCACCTGGTCCAAGAGCTTTTCTCTGGCCACTGCCCAGTATCCGGGAACCCGATACTGGCTGCAGGACCCTAATCCGGCGGCTTCGTTCAGCTTCAGCTGGGCATACTCTTTGCCGTTCGGGAATGGTAAGACGTTTCTGAACAGCGCCCCCGCCGTGGTGAGAGCGACAGTGTCTAATTGGAAGATCAACGGTTTTGTCAAGTACAACTCCGGCGTCCCCCTAACAATTGCGGCGGGCGCGGGTAACTTGGCGGCTATCGGTTACAGCCAGTGGGGCAATGCCGTGACCGGCGTTTCTCCTTACGCGGTGACAAACCCTCGCGATTTCAAGCCCACGTCGAAATTCCTCAACGCCGCCGCATTCACCACCAGCACAGGGTTCAACTTCGGAAACCTCAACCCGAATCTTAGCTGGGTGCGCGGATTCTGGTTCAAGGAAGAGAGCCTCACGATCGGCCGCGTGTTTCCGATCCGGGAAAAGCTGAAACTGGATTTCAGCATCGACGCGGCTAACCCGTTCAACTTCCACCGCTGGGGCGCACCAAATACCGTGCTGACTTCATCGGCATTCGGAACGGTGAACAGCGTGTCCGCGGGCCGTACATTGCAGGTAAACGCATCTGTAAGCTTTTAACCGCGGCAGTTCTTACGGGGGCGCGGATCCGCGTCCCTCATAGAACTGTCAATCCACCGTGAATCTTCATGGAATTCTTCCGTTTCACTCCTTCGAACGTCCGCTTAAGACTTCTGGCTGTCTGCCTCGCCTCCACAGTTTTCATTCAATCGGTCCCCGCTCAGAAGCAAGCAACCCGCCGGGAGCACTGGGTGGCAACGTGGGCTACATCGGAGCCGCTCGGTTTAGTATCCACGCTTCCGAATGGTCGGGGAGGAGCGCTGCCTGTCCCGGCGGTGGCGCAGCCCAACGCCCCACCGGCCGTCACGGTGCCGGCACCGCCGCTGGGCGGCCGGGGCCGGGGCCCACGCATTCACATTCCCCCGACGCTGAACGACCAAACGGTGCGGATGATCATTCACGTTGGCATCGGCGGGCGTAGAATCAGAATCGAGTTTTCGAACGCGATGATGGCAACGCCGGTAGCGATCGGCGCAGCTCACATCGCGGTTCGGGATCAGGCCGCGGCAATTGTCCCCGGAACGGACCGGGCTCTCACGTTCAACGGGAAAGCGGGCTGCACACTCGGCCCTGGAATGTTACTTTTCAGCGATCCGGTCGATCTCGACGTCGCGCCCCTCTCGGATCTCTCAGTCTCCCTGTATCTCCCCAAAGACACCGGGCCTCCTACGAATCATTCTCTCGGCATGCACACGGCGTACATTTCGCAGGGCGACACCACGGGACAGACGGCAATGCCCGAGCCGACCTCGACGGGTGCCTACTTCTGGCTCTCTGCAGTGGATGTCTTGGCCCCGGTCAACGCTTTCGCGATTGTGGCCCTGGGCGACTCGATTACCGACGGCCAGGGAACGACCGTCGATGCCAACCTGAACTGGACGGCGATGCTGAACAAGCGACTGGCAGCGAGCAAAGCCTCAGCGCACATTAGCGTGCTGAACCAGGGGGTGGCGGGGAATCAGGTACTACGCACTCTCTCCGGGGTAAGCGCGCTGGCGCGCTTCGATCGCGATGTGCTCAGCCGGCAGGGCGTAAAGTGGCTGATCGTCTTTGAAGGGATTAACGACATCAGCCTGCACGGGCAGACCGATTCTGCCGACCCGCTCACGAGCGACGACATGATCGCGGGCTATCTCCAGCTCATCGAACGAGCACATGCCTTCGGGATTAGGGTGGTGGGTGCCACTATCGGGCCACAGGAAGGTACGCGGCTCGGCACCCCGAACGCAGACCTGATCCGCAACGCGATCAACCAATGGGTCCGGACGGGACGCGCCTTCGATGCGGTAGTGGATCTGGATGCCGCAGTTCGCGATCCGGCACATCCGGGCCGGCTGCGGGCGGAGTTCGATTCCGGGGATCATATCCATATCAACGACCTCGGCAATCAGGCTATGGCCGAGGCATTCAATCCGGTGATCTTCAAGATCGCTAAGTAGCGAATCTCTTCATGACGGGACCACCTTATGTCGCCGGAATCTGCCTGGCGGGCCTCGCGGTTCCGGCAGCGCCTTTCCTTAAATCTCAGGAGCCCGGCACCCCGAAATTGGAAAAATTCCTTCCGCTCGGCAGTGTCAACCGCGGTGCCAGCAAGCCCATCGTATTCGTCAATCCAAAGGATCAAGAATCGGCCCGGCTAGATCTCGCTGGCATGTGGAAAGCGACGACATATCCAGACCGCTGCTTCTACGTCTGGTCCGCCGCATCGCTCGATGGTGGATGCTCCTTCCACACGGTCCGGGTAAGCCAGGCGTTCTCACCCGCCTACATTCCGGAGCGGGATCATTTCATTTTCGACGATGATTTGTCGTCAGCGGATATCGACGACTGCTACGTACATATTGTTTGGGGAGATAACCGCTAGGGTTTCGAGGCGACTTGGTACCGACGCGTTCCCCTGCACGCATACTAATCGGGACGAAGGAAAAAATACGGCATGCGACAAACGGCAATTGTGGCTATATATGCGTTGCTCAGCGCTGCTTCCCTGAGTGCGCAGCTCGCGACGCCTGCAGGCGGAAGGGGGCCGGGACGCGGAAGAGGCGCAATGGCAACACCCGTCACGGCGTTGCGTTCACCAGAAGTGAGTCCGGACCGAACGGTCACGCTGCGCTTCCGTGCCCCAGAGGCCACCCGCGTGGACCTGGTCGGCGAGATTAATCAGGGTCAGGGCCCGAAAGCCCTGACGAAGGACGACCAGGGGATCTGGACCATCACTGTAGGACCGCTGCCGCCCGAAATCTGGAGCTACAATTTCCGGATTCAGGGGCTGGACGTGGTAGATCCCTCCAATCCTGCAATCAAACCAACCCCGCCCGGTCAAACGATGTCGAGCTTTGTCGAGGTGCCTGGCGATGAACCCGGCTTCTACGATTCGCGCCTTGTGCCTCATGGAGACGTCCGCATGATGCTTTATGAGTCGAAAGCGATGGGTGTCACGCGCTGGCTCTGGGTCTATACACCGCCAAACTACGACACCACTTCGGCGAAATACCCTGTTCTGTATCTTCTGCACGGGAATGGAGAAGCGCAGAACGGCTGGGTCATGAACGGCCGCGCCAATATCATCCTGGACAATCTGATTGCCGACGGCAAGGCGCAGCCGATGATCGTAGTGATGCCGCAGGGACACGCGCTGCAGGGTGCCAATGTGGGCCCCCTTGTCAGGATCGCGGGTGAGACCGGGATGTTCTCGGATCGCTTCCCGGAGGACCTGCTGCACGATGTTATTCCCATGATCGAGCGCAGGTACCGGGTCTCTGCGGATGCGGACCATCGCGCGATCGCCGGCCTCTCCATGGGAGGCGGCCAATCGCTGAGCATTGGTCTCAACCACCCGGATATCTTCCATTGGGTTCTTGGTTTCAGCGCAGCCGTCGGAGGCCAGTTCATGAACACCGCCGAGGCATTTACCGCGCCCCTGGCCGATCCCGCCGCGATTAATAAGAAACTGCGCCTTCTCTGGATTTCCTGCGGCAAGCAGGACTTTCTGTATCAGGCGAACCGGCAACTGGTGGACACATTTAAGACTAAGGGCATCAACGTCACCTACCGGGAAACCGAAGGAGCGCACGTCTGGAGCGTGTGGCGCAAGAACCTGAACGAGACAGCCGGCATGTTGTTCGCGCTGCGTCAGTGACCGGCCGGTCGTCGAAATCAAGGAGACTCATTACCTATGTTGAACGTTTATACCCGAAGAAGAGCCTTCGGGCGGCAATTTCAGGTTCTATCACTAACGGCTTTAGGTCTTCCAGCGCTGCGCCGAGCAGTCGCTCAGGACGCGGCCCCGGTTGCGAGACCGCAAACGCCCGCTGTGGCAGATCCCTTCCCTGGTAGTCCGGAAGGCGACGTTTTACCCGGCCAGCGATGGAAAGCACACGACCGTTTGCGGCCGCAGGCCCGCAAGATACTCCCAGGGCTGCCGCTCGCGGACCAGCGCCCACCATCCGACTCAATCGTTTTGTTCGATGGCCGCGACCTCTCG
>JBDUBZ010000237.1:0-6519 GCA_040003745.1 Terriglobia bacterium | reverse complement strand
CCGCGCATGAGTTTTCGTTACAGTTCGATTGGAATCGGGTGGGAATCCGGCAGAGTGAACTCTACCGGAAGCTGGCGGTCTAAACCACGCGCGATTCACAACTCCTTTTACTATCAAAGGGTTAACATGATACCCTAGTGGTTTATCATGCGCACAGTTGACCTGATCCTGCGGAAACGCGGGGGTGACGAGCTTAGTGTGGAAGAAATCCAGTACCTGGTGAACGGGTACACATCGGGTGAAATTCCGGACTATCAAATGTCCAGTTTCCTGATGGCCACATTTTTCAGTGGTATGACAGACCGGGAGCTGAGCGCCTTGACTGCGGCCATGATGGCTTCGGGAGAGGTGTTGACGCTTTCCGAAATTCCGGGAATGAAGGTCGATAAACATTCCACGGGCGGGGTGGGCGACAAGACAAGCCTGATTTGCGCTCCCATCGCGGCGGCGGCGGGCGTGATCGTTCCCATGATTTCAGGGCGCGGACTGGGCCACACCGGCGGGACGCTCGATAAGCTTGAATCGATTCCCGGCTTTCGCACGGATCTGACGGTCGAGGAATTTCGCGCGCAACTGGCAACGCACGGCCTTTGTTTCATCGGCCAGAGCGATGAGATCGCGCCCGCCGATAAGCGGCTTTATGCGTTGCGCGATGTGACGGGCACGGTGGAATCGATTCCGCTGATCGCGTCCTCCATCATGTCGAAGAAGATGTCTGAGGGGCTGGATGCACTGGTGCTCGACGTCAAGGTCGGCAATGGCGCGTTCATGAAGAAGCAGGTGGATGCGCGCCGCCTCGCCCAAGCCATGGTGGGCATCGGCCGACGGCTCGATAAGAAGGTGCAGGCGCTCATTACCGACATGAATCAGCCGCTGGGCTACGCGATCGGGAATGCGCTTGAAGTCATGGAAGTTTCGCAGACCCTGCAGAAGGCGGGTCCGGCGGATCTGACGCGGATCAGTCTGGAACTGGCTGCGCGGATGATCTTCCTCGGTAAGATTACGCCGACGCTCGATGAAGCGCGCAAGCTGGCCGAAGACAAGCTGATGGATGGCTCCGCCTATAAGAAGTTCAAGGCGGTCGTCGAAGCGCAGGGCGGCAATTCGCAGGCGCTGGATAAGTTCGAACTGCTTCCGAACGCCACGGGCATGCGTGAGATTCTTTCCCCGCGCGCCGGTTTCGTGAGCGCGATTATGGCCGAAGACATCGGCCGCGCTTCCACCATGATGGGCGCGGGGCGGGCTCGCAAGGAAGATGAGATCGATCCCGCCGTTGGGGTCATTCTGGAAGTGAAGGTCGGCGAAAAGGTGGATTCGGGCTCTGTCCTCTGCCGCCTTTATTACACGGGTGAAGAGACGCTTGACGAGGCGGCTGAACTCGTGGAAGACGCCTTCCGCATTTCCGGCACCCGGCCGGAAGAGCGGGAACTCATTCTCGAAGTCGTCGGCTAGGTTCGATGGAGCGTTACACGGGGCTGTTAGGAATTCTGGCGGTCCTGGCGGTGGCGTGGCTATTTTCGCGTCACAAGCGCGCAATCAAACTGCGGGTTATTTTTTGGGGCATGGGGCTCCAGTTCGCTTTTGCCGTGTTGGTTCTGAAGACCTCGGCTGGGAAAGTTTTCCAGGCGGCCAGTGTTGGCGTGACTGCGATGCTGGGCTATTCGGAAGCGGGCAGCCGCTTCGTTTTCGGCGATCTTCTCGGCTCGTCCACAAACTCCGCGAAACTGCGCGATGCCGTGGATCCCACGCACACTCTGGGGCCGACGATCTTCGCGTTTCAGGTACTGCCGATCATCATCTTCATCGCTTCGTTCTTCGCGATACTTTATTACCTGGGAATCATGCAGGTGATCGTGAAGATGTTCGCCATCGCCATGCAGAAGATTATGGGGGCGAGCGGCGCGGAATCGCTCAACGTGGCGGCGAGTATTTTCATGGGGCAGACGGAAGCGCCTCTCACCATCAGACCGTTCCTCGCGGGTCTTACCGAGTCTGAATTGTTTACGATTATGGTCAGCGGCATGGCGCATGTCTCGGGCGCCGTGATGGCCGCCTATGTTTTCTTCGCTCACGTGGAGATTCAGCATCTGCTGACCGCCGTGATCATGACCGCGCCCGCGACTATCATGCTCGCGAAAATATTCCAGCCTGAAGTGGATACGCCCGTGACCGCCGGCAAAGTGGAAGTGAAGCTCGAGAATCATGCCGTCAACGTGATCGATGCGGCGGCGCAGGGCGCGGGCGATGGATTGCAGCTTGCCCTGAATATCGGGGCCATGCTGATTGCCTTCCTTGCTCTCATAGCGCTGGTCAATGGGATTTTCGGGTGGGCCCACGGCTACATTCCGTGGATCCCGACCTCGCTGCAGGAGTTGTTTGGGTATGTCTTCGCGCCGGTGGCCTGGCTGCTGGGCGTCTCGTGGAACGATTGTTCTTCCATTGGGCGGTTACTCGGTGAGCGGCTGGTCACCAACGAATTCATTGCGTTCATCGATCTTGGCCAGATCAAAGACCACCTGACGAATAAGTCGTTCGTGATTGCGACTTTTGCGTTGTGCGGCTTTGCGAATTTCAGCTCGATCGCCATTCAGGTAGGCGGCATTGGGGCGCTCGCGCCTTCGCGCAAATCCGATCTTGCCAGACTGGGCATGCGCGCCGTGGCCGCGGGAACCATGGCTAACTTCATGTCTGCGTGTATTGCCGGGATCCTGCTTTGACATGTCACCCGCGTCTGCGTTTATCCAATCGAAGATCAAAGTAAATCCTCAAGTCGCTGTCGTTCTGGGGAGCGGCCTGGGGGCCTTTGCGGATTCGGTCGAAGACGCGGTGGTCATCCCTTATAGCGAGATTCCGGGCTGGCCGCAATCCACTGCCGTGGGTCATGCGGGAAAGCTGGTGGTCGGCGCCGTAAGTGGAATTCCTGTCGCCGTGCTGGCTGGCCGGGTTCATCTCTATGAGGGCTACACGGCCCAGCAGGCAGTGTATGGAGTCCGGGCGTTGGGTGAACTGTGCGTGCGGTCGCTGATCCTGACGAACGCGGCGGGCGGGGTGAATCCTGGGTATAAGCCTGGCCAGCTGGTGTTGATGTCGGACCACATTAATTTACAGGGCCAGAATCCGTTGACGGGTCCGAACGACGATACTCTGGGACCGCGCTTTCCCGATATGAGCGAGGCCTACTCGAAGCAATATCGGTCGATTGCGCGCAGGGCCGCGAAGGCGATGAACCTCGATCTGCCGGAAGGTGTCTATGCGGCGCTGGCAGGCCCGAATTATGAGACCCCTGCCGAGATTCGGTATCTGCGCGCGATCGGCGCCGACCTCGTGGGAATGTCGACCGCGCCGGAGGCGATTGCCGCGAACCATATGGGCATGAAGGTCCTGGGAATTTCGTGCGTCACCAACTTCGCAGCCGGTGTGATCGATCGGAAGCTGGATCACAGGGAAGTGCTGGAGGTGGGCGAGCGCATGAAGGGCACTCTGATTGATTTGCTGCGCGCTGTTATTCCAGCCATTGCTTCGGCGAAACCATGATGACGGATGCGCTGATCGCCGCCGCGGTGGCCGCAAGGCTGAATGCTCACGCTCAGTTCTCGAATTTTTTGGTGGGCGCGGCTGTTGAGGACGGCGAGGGGCGCATCCACACCGGCTGCAATATCGAAAACGCGACTTACGGTCTGACGCTTTGCGCCGAGCGGGTCGCGATTTTCAAGGCGATTTCCGAGGGCGCGCGCCGCTTTACCCGCGTGGCAGTGGTCGCCGACACCGACGTGCTGACCCCGCCGTGCGGCGCCTGCCGGCAGATCCTCTGGGAATTCTGTGGGGATGTTGAAATCGTGCTCGCGAATCTCAACGGCCGGACTGAAACGCTGCGCCTCGCTACTCTGTTCCCAAGGGCTTTCGATGCTTCGTTTTTATAGTCTGTTCCTGCTGTTGGCCGGTGTCGCGCGAGCCGCGTCCTGCGACATCGTAGTCACCGCGCGTTATGTCGTGACCATGGGGACGCCCCGGCGCGTGATCCAGAACGGCGCGGTGGCGATTCGCGGCGACCGCATTGTTGCCGTGGGTCCACGAGCGGATATCAATCGCGATTGGCAACCGGCCCGGCGCATCGACCGGCCCGATGGTCTGGTCGCGCCCGGTCTCATCAACACGCACACGCACGCTGCGATGTCCTTGTTTCGAGGCATTGCGGACGATCTCAAGCTCCAGGACTGGCTGAACAAATTTATCTTCCCCGCGGAGGCGAAGAACCTTTCCCCCGATTTCGTACGCTGGGGGACGCGGCTTGCCTGCCTCGAAATGCTGCTGTCGGGCACCACCACCTTCACAGATATGTATTACTTCGAGGACGTTGTGGCCGAGGTTGCAAAAGAAGCGGGCATGCGCGGTGTACTCGGCGAGACCGTGATCGGGTTCCCCGTGGCCGACGCCAAAACGCCCGCCGACAGCTTGAAATACGCCGAAAAATTCCTCGTCCGCTTTAAGAACGACCCGTTGGTGGTCGCCGCCGTGGCGCCCCACGCGCTCTACTCGAATTCCGACGAAACGCTCAAAGCGGCGCGGGCGCTCGCCAATCGCTATAACGCTCCCATTCTGATCCACCTTTCCGAAACGAAGAAGGAGAACGACGACAACCAGGCTAAGCGCCATCAAAGTCCGACTGAAACCCTCAATTCACTGGGATTTTTCAATGGCCGAACGGTTGCCGCGCATTGCGTGTGGGTGGACGAGAAAGACATGGGCATCCTCAGCGCGAAGAAAGTGGGCGTGGCGCATTGTCCTTCGAGCAATATGAAACTGGCGAGCGGCGTGGCGCCGGTGGTGGACATGCTGAAGCACGGCATCGCGGTCGGTCTGGGCCCCGACGGTCCGGCCGGCAGCAACAACGATTTCGACATGTTCGAAGAGATCGATCTGGCGGCGAAACTGCAGAAAGTGACCCGCCGGGATCCGGAGGCGCTGCCCGCGGCCCAGGCTTTTGAGATGGCCACAATGGGGGGCGCGCGGGTGCTTGGTCTCGAAAAGGAAATTGGGTCGCTCGAGCCGGGCAAACGGGCCGACTTGATTGCCATCGATCTCAGTGCCCCGAACGCGGTTCCCCTGTACGACGTGTATTCGCAGCTGGCTTATGCGCTGAAGGGATCGAATGTGACCGACGTTGTCGTGAACGGGCGCCAAATCGTCGCGGGCAGGCGTGTTCTGACTCTCGATCAGAGTGCCGTGGTCGCAAAAGCACGGGAATACGGATTGCGAGTGGCCGCTTCCGTGTCACAAAAGCATTAAGTCTGATCCATCTGGCATGGCGATTGCATAATTGCTTTTGGAGTTACTATGACTAAGCTCATTCTCTTTACCAGCGGATTCCTGGGGCTAGCGTTTGGTGCATTCGCCGACACAATTCCGAGTGGAACTCGGGTGGATGTGCGAAGCAATGAAACTATCGACGTGCGAGACGTGGATAATGGCCGTATTTACAGCGGATCTGTAGCAAATGACGTGATCGATGTAAATGGCCGCGTGATGGTTCCCAGGGGCTCTGAGGCCGAACTAATCGTTCGGCGCGTAGGGCGCAATGATTTGGCCATCGATCTGGAGGGCATTAACGTTAACGGTCGCCATTACACGATCAACAGCAGGCCTACTCAAAGGACCCGGGCAGCCGGAGAGAGTAACAATGGTAACCTCGGCGAAAACCGCAAGACGGGCGAATTCATCGGGGGCGGAGCGCTTTTCGGAAGCATCATCGGAGCAATCGCCGGAGGCGGCACCGGCGCGGCGATTGGCGCCCTGGCTGGTGCGGGCGCTGGTGCAGGCGCACAGGTTTTAACGCGGGGCGAGGATGTCCATATTCCGGCGGAGGCAATGCTTTCATTCAGACTTGAACGGCCCCTCGATGTCTATGAAGATCGCGGAATTGAGCGTGAAGGTCATCACTATCACACGTTCACACAGTACGACTATCAGAACGAGAACAATCAGAACGATCAGAACAACCAGAACGACCGGAATTATCCGAACAACAATCCGAACAACAACCAATATCCCCAGAATCAGTATCCGCCCAAGTAGATTTCATACCGGTGGATTTACGTCAGAAACTGGAAATCCTTGCTGACGCAGCGAAGTACGACGCTTCCTGCGCCAGCAGTGGATCCCGGCGGGCCCGGCCGGAAGACGGTCTGGGTAATACCGAAGGCATGGGTATCTGCCACAGCTACACACCGGACGGCCGCTGCGTCTCCCTTCTTAAAATTCTTCTCACCAACTACTGCATTTACGATTGCGCTTATTGCGTGAATCGGATTGGCAGCGACACGCCGAGGGCGCGTTTTACGCCGGAAGAGGTCGTTCAGCTGACGATGGATTTCTATCGGCGGAACTACATTGAAGGCCTGTTCCTGAGTTCGGGTGTAATTCAGAATGCCGACTACACCATGGAGATGCTGATCGAAGTGGGCCGGCAGCTTCGCGACGAGAAGTTATTCGGCGGATACATTCACTTCAAGGCCGTGCCTG
>JBDUBZ010000236.1:0-6522 GCA_040003745.1 Terriglobia bacterium | reverse complement strand
GTGGACCAGAGCGGTCCCGTCGGTGAGTAAGAGCATGGTGTCGGCTGCCATGCCGGCTGGTGCGTTAAAAGAATCCCAGGTACCCGCCATTTGTCTAAACTCCTTGGTCAGCTCGTTGCGCGCAGTCAGGTCGCGCTGGTTAGGAGTGATCTGGCAGTTCTGGATATTTCACTAAATCTTTCTGGATTTCAGAAAGTATTACTTTTTTATCCAGGTCTCGGCGGCTTCGATTACAGGATCGTGTCCTTCGAGTAATGCCTGCCGAGTCTCGGGAACTTCGACATCGGGAATAACGCCGGCCCCTTCCAGAACGCGCCCGTTTACCGACGTATAACTGGCCTGCGCGAATTGAAATCCATCGCCATTGGGGAGGCGGATGATGTCGGAAGGAAGAGCCGCACCGGCGCTGCGCGACCCAAAAACGCGGGCGCGCTTTAAATCCTGCAAACCCTGCGCGAGGATCTCCGTCGTTGAGGCGGAGCCCGCATCGAGCAGGATCGCCAGTTTGCCCTGGTATGTCTCGGCGCGCGGAAAGACAATGAATTTGAGCGTTGTCTCGCGCATCTTCATTTCGCCCAGCTTCTGGCCCTTTTTGTCGATGAAGAAGCCCGCGATGCCCATCGCCATAATCCCAATGCCGCCGGGATTGCCGCGCAGATCGAGCACGATACCTGGGGTCTGTCGAAACTCCTTAACGGCCGCTTCGAATTGCGGCATCAGCGAAACGGGATCGAGAAACTCGTTGAAGCGGATATAGCCGGCGCCTCCGGGAAGAAGTCGGGATTCAAAGACAAGTCTGGTGGGCGGCAGGTTGCCGAACGTGACCATTTTGCCAGCGGGCTCGGCCCGTGCAAGGTCGATATGCTTCGACACGCCATTCTCATCGAGGACATCGAGCCGCAGGGGCTCGCCGCGCGCGCCAGCATCGAGCTTGCGCCTGACAGCACGCGCGACAATTCGCTGCGCTTCCCTGTCTTTCAACTCTTCCGCCAGACGCAGCATCGGCGTGACAGTGGCCCCGTCGATGCTTTCGAGGGTCATACCAGGCCGGATTCCCGCGCGGGCGGCGGGCGAATCAGGCTCTACGCTTTCCACCACGGCCTTCCCATCGATCAGCACCGGCTTGATACCGGAGGAGGCATCGGATGTCTCAATATCCGAGGTAACATCCAAAGACTGGTATAGGTCCCCTGGGATGATGGCGTAGTGCGATGTGTTGAGCTTGCCTAGCATCGCCCGCAGCGCACCCCGCACCGCGTCCATCGTCTCGGCCTTTTCTATGTGCGGTCTGGTGGCATCGTGGACGGCCTGCCAGTTGAGACCATTCAGTCTGGGATCGGGATGCCGGTCCCGAACGGTGCTCCAGACCAGTTCAAACGAGGCGAGGTTAGCAGATTTCTGTTCCGGCGTGAGCTGGGCAGCAAGGCTTTGAGCAAGGCTCAGTACAAGCCAAACCAACACGGAAGTACTGCGAACTGGCACCGGGATTCACGCGCAGGATAGCATGACTTCATGGCTGGATTAACCTGGGACCACACTGAAGACATCGCTCTGGAGCTTTACGAACAACATCCCGATCTGGATCCACTGACGGTCAGATTCACCGATCTCCACAAGTTCATTACGGAACTGAAAGACTTTGCGGACGACCCCGCTAAGTCGACCGAGGGCAGGCTCGAGGCTATCCAGATGGCATGGCTTGAGGAATACAAAGATAATCAATAGGGTGGTTCCCGGCATGCTGCGACGTGAGTTTCTCGAGTTCGGCGCGCTGCCTTTTCTGCCTGCGCGGGGCGGCGTGAGCTGTATTCTGCTGATGCTGACCGGTGGTCCTTCGCAGCTCGATACCTGGGATATGAAGCCCGATGCGCCGAGCGATGTGCGTGGCCCGTTCCGCCCTATCCGGACTAATGTGTCAGGCGTCGAGATATCTGAAATCTTTCCGCGCATGGCGAAGCATGCCGATAAATATGCGCTGATCCGGTCAGTTCATTTCGATGGACCGGCAACGCATGCGGCGGGATTTCAAGCAATGCAGACGGGGCGGGTCTTTGAGGATGGCGCGGAGTATCCGCACATGGGCTGCGTCGTTTCTCAGGCGACGGGTACGCCCCATGCAATTCTCGGCGGTGAGCTTCATACCGGTGGCGTGCTTCCGCATGGGCAGTCCGCGGCGTTTCCCGGCGCGAAATCTGAGACCGCAGCCGGCGTACCCGGGAACGCGTTCGCGAAGAACTGCCGGCAGGCCCGCCAGCTTGTCGAAGCAGGCGCGCGCTTCGTCACGGTCAACATGTTCGACAGCATCTTCGATCAGCCCACCTGGGATTGCCACGGCACCCCGCCGTTCGCCTCGATTTCCGACTATTCCGCCAGAGTGGGTCCGATGTTCGACCACGCCTTTAGTTGGCTGCTCGAAGATCTCAGCGGACGGGGCATGCTCGATACCACTCTGGTGGTGGCCATGGGAGAATTCGGCCGCAGCCCCAGAATCAATCCCTCAGGGGGGCGCGACCACTGGCCCCGATGCTCGACGGTCCTGATGGCGGGCGGCGGCGTTCAGGGCGGCAGGATCTACGGCAGCTCAGATCGCATGGGTGCGGAGCCCAGAGATAACCCCGTGACCCCGGCGATGTTGCTCGGAACTATTTACCACGTTTTGGGCCTGGCGGTGCAGAACCCGCTGCGCGATTTACTCGTCTGAGGAATCTCCTGCTTCGTCTGCGGGCGGCTCTTCGAGAAGTTCGGGATTTGCGGCGCGGCGCTTCAGGGCGCTCAGCACTCCACCGGAACTGAACCCGGCGCGCCGAAGGCGGCGATAACTGGCGGCGAGTTTTCGCTCGTCCTCAATCGGGGCGCCCGCCGCGATCGATGGCATGCGGCGGCCGATATAGGCAGCGATCAATTCGGCTTCGTTCTTTCCCTCAAAGGCCCGCTCAACGGCTTGCTCTGCGAGGTTGCCGGACACGCGGTGCGCGCGCAGGTCCTGAAGCACCCGCATCCGTCCGAAGCCGTCGTTTTCCAGCCGGCTATTGGCGTAGCTTGCGGCAAACCGCTCATCGTCGAGATAGCCGACTTCTTTAAGCCGCGCAATCGCAGATTCGAGGTCGGCGGGTTCGGCCGCACGCCCTTTCAGCTTCATCCTAAGGTGTTCGGTTGAGCAGGCCTGCCGCGCCAGATAGTGCACCGCGCGCTCGAATAATTCTTGCGCCCCGAGCTTGTCGACTGTTTTCCGGCGCACCGTTTTACGGAAGGCCACGATGTATTGAAGTTTACCCGACCGGGGGTGGCAATCAATTTGCTTACAGTGGCAGTGAGTATACTGTGAGTGACTCGGGGCCGCCGCGCGCTAAGGGCAGCTTTAACGTAAAGTGGCGAAAAGCCCTGTCACCATGGAGGAGAGAGCAATGGATAAAGACGGATTGGCGAACTTTTTCCTGGGACTGGGAATTGGTGTTGGCATTGGGATGTTATTCGCGCCGAAGACAGGTGAAGAGACGCGCGATCTTCTGATGAGCAAGGCCGACGAAGGGAAAGAATACCTTAAAAAACAGAGTTCCGGCTTGCGCGACACTGCCAGCGACCTGATGGATAAAGGCCGCGATGTGGTGGGGCGCCAGAAGGACAATCTCAATGACGCGATCGATGCCGGCAAACAGGCTTATCGCGAAAAAGTCGAACCCAGCATGCCCGGGCATCCGGCATAGCCAGGATTCAGGAAGCGAGTCGCAATGTCGGACGAGACCTTTCGTTTAGTTATCACGGGCGCGGTTGGGATTGCCACGCTCTGCATCCTTGTGATGGCGATTGTGGCCCTGGTGCTCTATCGCGTCGTCTCAAAGGTGCAGAGTACCGTCGACGGACTGGTGAAACGCGTTGAACCGGTCATCGATACGGTAAAAAGAATGGCTGCGGACAGCGCCCCAAAATTTTCCGACATTGCGAGTCGTAGTAGAGAAATTGTTGCGAATGCCAAAGACATTTCAGACGTCGCCAAAGATCAGGCGCATCGTTTCGCCGAGGTGGGGCGGGATATAGCGGATCGAACCAAGGCCCAGGTGGCGCGTGTAGACGCCGCGATGGACGACACGGTCGACAAGGTGCAATCGGCGGGGGAGAACGTTAAAGAGGCCGTCCTGAAGCCTGTACGCGGAGCGGGGGGGGTAGTGGCCGGAATCAAAGCCGCTGTTTCCACCTATGCGTATGGCCGCCGTCCGAGCGTGGATCACATTACGCAGGACGAAGAGATGTTTATCTGAACGAGAGTTTTACGTGAAAGGGAGGCGATGGGCCTCCCCTGAAACTAAGCCGCTTTCTGAATCTTCCCGTTACGAATACAAGACGTGCATGCGCGAATGCGTTTGCCCGCTCCATTTACCATCGCCCGCACAGACTGCAGATTTATATTCCACCGTCGATTGGTGACGTTGTGGGCGTGGCTGATTTTATGCCCGAACTGAGGGCCTCTGCCGCAAACATCACAAACTCTTGCCATTTTGATTTCTTAAGCTCCCGCTGAATTGTTTTCGCGGCGCGTCGAAAGCGCAGGCCGCAAACTAGAGGTTAGCACACCATCCCCGTCTAGCTCTTCTGCAGGACCGCGATCAGAGACTGCCCAAAGGGAAGCGGGACGATAGCCTCAACCCGCGACATGACGGGCACGAACCAACGGTCGAACAGCTCGATCTGGCGGGTCGACTGGGCTTCCAGCTTCAGCACCCTTGCGTTCAGCCACCATCCAAAGAAGCCGGCGAGATTGAAATATCGGAGCTTTCGGACTGTTAAGCCCGCTTGCTCGGCGAGATCGCGCATCGCCCGGGCGGTGTAACGGCGGTGGTGCGCCAGGTTCCGGTCGGTGGGGCCGTACAACGCTGGAAAGGCAGGCACCAGCAACGCGATCACTCCTCCTGGTGGAAGTATCGCGGCCATTGATCGGAGCGCCTGCCCATCGTCCTCAATGTGCTCAAGAACGTTCAGACAGACGCACGAATCCGGCCGAAAGCGCTGGAGGGTGGCGAATTCCGGGTCTTCCGGACTGCAGACAGCGGTAAACAGATTCGAGCGTGCCGGATATCGCCGCTTCAGACTATCGATGCAGGCCGGCTCAATATCCACCGCGACGATCGCCTCCCGATCCAGCAGAGATCGAGTGAAATTGCCGGTACCGCAGCCGACCTCGACCACCCTCTGGCCAAGCTCCGGCGCAATCACGCGGGCCTGCCATTCGAAGTAGCGCACCGCGCGGGACATGAGCCGCTGGTCGAGCAGCGTATAGGCTAACCTATCGTTCAAAGTCTCTTCCATCTTCCATGTTCTTCGACGCTCTGTTCCGGAATCCTGCACCGCTGCATAATCCAATGGGTTTTGGCCTCACGGACTTCGTGGAACTTGGCGCCGCAGCGCTGCTGACAGGTCTGTTCATCGTATGGAGGCGGTGGATTCCAGCGCTTCGCCGCAAACTGCCTTCGATGCCCGCGGTGTGGATGCTGGCCTTCGGCATTTTACCCGTTGGCCTGCGGCTGTTACTGCTGGGGCGGCACCCGGCGCCGGCGCCCGATATCTATGATGAGTTCGGTCATCTTCTCGTTGCCGATACGCTTCGCCACTGGCGGTTCGCGAATCCGCCGCATGTGTTGCATCAGTTTTTCGAAACCTTCTTCGTGCTGCAATCGCCCACTTACAGTTCCATATATCCGATCGGGAACGGGTTAGCGATGGCGCTCGGCTGGGCTGCGTTTGGATTGCCGTGGGCCGGTGTCCTCGCTGGCGTGGCGGCGTTTTGCGCACTTTGCTACTGGATGTTACGTGGGTGGACCACACCTGGATGGGCTGCTCTTGGCGGCCTTTTTGCGGTCATGGAATTCGGCCCGCTGTGTCCATGGACCAGCAGCTATTGGGGCGGTGCGCTGGCGGCGGCCGCGGGATGCCTGGTCTTTGGAGCACTGCCACGGTTGCGCGCGTACGGCCGCATGCGTGACGGCATGCTGCTGGGTGCGGGGGTTGCGCTGCATTTACTGATTCGCCCTTACGAATCGGTCTTTATGGCGATGAGTGTTTTGCTGTTCCTGCTGCCCGGGATTCGCACAGCCAGGCTTGTGAGACCGCTTGGCGCGGCATTGCTTGTTGTGCTGCCGTCGATTGCTGTCACTCTGCTGCAGAATGAGCGGGTCACTGGCGAATGGACGCGGCTGCCCTACAGCCTCAGTCAATATCAGTACGGCGTGCCTGCGGCGTTGACCTTCCAGCACACCCCGGTCCCCCATGTACCGCTAACGCCCCAGCAGCAGCTCGATTACCGGATGCAGAGCGCCTTTCATCCGGGCCCTGAGACCTTTGGCAGCTACTTCTCCCGGTTGTTTTTCCGGATGCGTTACTACAGGTTCTACTTCTATGCGCCGCTTTATGTAGCGCTGGTGTTTTTTGTCGCGGGAATCAGGAGTTACCGCTCCGCCTGGGTCGCCGGCACATGTTTGCTGTTTGCCGCGGGAACGAATTTCTTCCCCGCGTTCCAGTATCACTACATGG
>JBDUBZ010000235.1:0-6584 GCA_040003745.1 Terriglobia bacterium | reverse complement strand
GGAGCTGCAAAATGGGTGTTCTTGAAATCGTGACAGGCGGCGCTAAATGCTTTACGCTTGAAAGAGAAAGTAGTGAATGAACCTGACCATCGAATTACCGGACGACCTCGGCGCGGCGGTGAAGGCTCGCGCCCACGCTGAAGGCGTGTCGCCGGATCGATTCGTCAGCCGGGTTTTGGAAGATACTTTCGCTGAAGAGATTCACCACCCGAGCCCGGGGCGCAAGCCCCTTAAAACGGGTTACGGCTCATGGGCAACACAAGGAACGGCGCCTTCCGCCGAAGACATCGATGAAAACCGGCGAGAGATGTTCCGCAACTTCGCGCAAGATATCTAATGGTTGCCGCAGTCGCAGATACCCACGCCGCGCTGTGGCTTTTGTTCGGCGATTTGCGGCTTTCCACCACTGCCAAAAAATTCTTCGATACAGCCGCTGAGCAGGGGCGAAAGGTTGCATTGTCTCCGATCAGTCTGGTCGAGATTGTTTACCTGGTCGAGAAAAAGCGTCTTCCAGCAGGGTCGTTTGAAAACCTCACGGAAGCGCTGAAAGATCCCGGCCACATCTTAGAAGAAGGCCCGTTCACGTCCGGGGTGGCCGCCGCCATGCGTCAAATATCCCGCGAAGCGGTGCCCGATATGCCTGATCGCATCGTGGCCGCGACGGCTATATTTCTCGGCGTTCCCATAATCAGCCGCGATGGAAAGATACGCGCTTCCAATGTTCGAACCATCTGGTAGGGTCGACGGGTTTTGAAGAACAGGAGCGAAAGCCGGGCAAAAGCCCTGTTCACGCCGCGGGCCGGTGAGAGATTTCCATATGCACTTTGGTGCCGCGGCCATTCCGCTTTCGCGTGAATCGCACGGTCCCGACAGCGTTGATCTTTGAGCCTGGAACCGAACGCCATTCGATCACATGGCCGGGCTGTTGACGGGCAATCTCGACCTCGAGACTTCCGGCTCCCGGCACACTGTATTTCCAATTGCCGTTAGACAGCTTCTTCACCGCGCCGATACCTTCGATCACCGAAGGTAGTTCGGAAAGGTCCTGCCATTTGACGAACGCATCGTAGGGTTCCACCGGCATCGTATAAGAGGACCGCAACAGCTGGTTCTCGGTGAGAGTCATATCCGTTGCCCTGCGGAAGCCGAGGTAAACGATGGCCGCTCCGATCCCGGCAATCGCGGCGCCCAGCGGGCTGCGCTTCAAAGCGCCGTGGATAACCAGGGACGTTCCGGTGACGATGGCGACGGTTCTTTCCGAAATTCTCATGCGGTCAGCGAGAGCAATCGAAGTGCCAGCCAGGCTCTACCTTTGTACGCGACCGGACCCATCGCCTCTCAGGAGCGCCTTCACCTCATCCACCGTGAAGCGGTTAAAATCGCCAGGCAGGGAGTGTTTCAGGCAGGAGGCAGCAGTGGCGAACTCGAGTGCTTCCTGCTTCGAGCCGAGCGCGTTCAGCCCGTAGATGAGGCCGCCACCGAAGGAATCGCCCGCGCCCACGCGGTCCACAATATGAGTGATCTCATAGTGGCGGCTCAGCAGAAATTCCTGGCCGTCGAACAAGCAGGCGGACCAGCCGTTGTGCGAGGCGCTCTTCGATTCGCGCAGCGTGATAGCGATCATCTTCAGATGGGGAAAGCCGGCGATCACCTTCTCCGCCAGGCCGCGATAGGCATTGCGATCGAGGTGGCCGGAGTGAACATCGACATCGGAATCAATGCCGAGCGCCGCCTGACAATCTTCCTCGTTGGCGATAACGATGTCCACATGCTTTACCAGTTCGCGCATGACCTCATGCGCTGGCTTGCCCCACTTCCAGAGATTCTTGCGGTAATTGAGATCGCAGGAAACGGTGATGCCCTTCGCTCGCGCGGCTTGAACCGATTCCATCGCGAGGTCCGCGGCCGAGGCGCTGATCGCGGGCGTGATGCCGGTGGTGTGGAACCATCCAGCGCCATCCAATACCGTGCTCCAGTCGATATCGCCGGGTTTGGCGAGGGCTATGGCGCTATCCGCGCGATCGTAAACGACCTTTGAGGGCCGCTGGTTTGCGCCCGGCTCGACGAAATAGATTCCCATACGGCCCGGGCCACGCACGATGTGCGAGGTATCCACGTTGAAGCGGCGCATTTCGCCGATCATGGCATCTGCGAGTGGATTCGACGGGACCACGGTCACGTAAGAAGCAGGCAGTCCAAAGCCAGCCACTGAGACAGCCACATTGGCTTCTCCACCGCCCCATGTGGCGATGAACTGAGGCGTCTGCAGAAGCCGCTCGACTCCTGGAGGCGCGAGACGCAGCATGATCTCGCCGAAGGTCACAACACGGTTTTGGGTCATGAAAAGAGTCCTATCGGGGTACGACGGCGATGGCATCGACGGCGAAGCCGGCATCGATCGAAGCAACGCCTTCAAAAGGAATTACAACAATGCTGGTGGTGGCCGGCCGAAGCTTGCGAGCGATCGCGCCGGTCGCGGTAGAGAGCGAATAGATGTGGGTGAAAACGATGTTGGCGGGTGCGGCTCCGGCTTCGGTGAAGTCGCGGTCCATGCGCTGGAAGGCGGCCAGAGCATCTTTTTCGGCCGATCCGAAGGCGACCCGCGTGCCCGCGAACGCGAGCTGGGTGGCGTTGACATCGCCGCCGCGGGCGACCGCTTCGCAACGGGCCATAGCGCGGAAAGGCGCGCGCTGGGTTTGCACAATATCGACGGAGGCTGAGGGGAAATGGCCGGCAATATCGGATGTGAGGTGCAGGGAATCGGTGAGATCGGAAACGAAGCAGGTGACCCGCATGGCGTCGCCCGCAGGGACGGTGGCGGCAAGGGAGACGAGGCTCTGTTGCAGCAGCGCGCGGAGCGGAACAGCGGGATTGCCTTCCGACAACTTCTCTTCCCCACCCACAAACCGGACGCCCGCGAGATTGACGTCTTTCTTTGCGAGGGAGACGGATTCGAGCACCACCTGTGCGCCTTCCATGGGGAGTCCGCCAGAGAGCACCACACTGACGGAGGGCAGGGGCAGTTTCTTTTCGGTGAAGACTTCGCTTACGATCTGCGGGACGCGGCGAATATCGCCACTGCCCGCCACAAAGGCGCGGACGTGCACCACGGGCATTCCGCCGTTTGCCCGAAGGATCCACTTCAGAGCGTCGCGGGTTTGCTGTGAGAGCAGGCCCTTTCCTGTAAGAGGTGAAACGTGGAAGACGAGCCGCCGGGTTTCGCCCAGAGCGACGGCGGGAGGGTCTTTGGGAAGCGCAAGCGTTTGCGTAAAATCGTCGGGATTCTTCTTTTTTGCCAACAGCGCGTTCGCAAACACAGCGACCGCGAGGAGCAGTACCGCAATAATCGGACGCCGGATTTCCATCGATACAGCTACGATTCTATACAGCCCAGCCACTTGCCACAATTGGACTGCCGCGGACTGGCAATTGGATGGTATGCTCGAAAAAAGCGACATGAAGATCCGGCCGCAATTCGACAGTAAATCGGAGACGCCAATTTACCGTCAGTTGAGCGCACATCTGGTTCATCTGATTGAGACCGGCGATCTGCGGCCTGGCGACCGGCTGCCCCCCACGCGCGAGTTTGCCGCCACGCTGGGTCTTAACCGGACGACCATCTCGGCGGCTTACGAGATCCTCGAATCCGAGGGGCGAATCAAAGGGTCCGTGGGGCGCGGCAGTTACGTTTGCGGGCAGACATCTGCTGAATTGAGCGTGGTGGACTGGTCGCGCGCGCTGACCTCGTCGGCTTCGACTTCGACAGCGTTTCCCCACGCGGGGGCGATCAATTTCTCGGCTTCCAGACCATCGGACAAGCTGTTCCCCGTGGATGAGTTCCGGGAAAGTTGCGACGAAGTTCTCAGCAGCGACAGCCTTCGGACGCTGCTGCAGCTTGGTTCGCCGGGGGGCTACGAGCCACTGCGGAAATACCTGCTGAAACGCTCGGAATTCGTGCGCGATTCGGACGACATCCTGATCACGAACGGGTGTCAGCAGGCCATCGATTTGCTTCGGCGCGCACTGGTCAGACAGGGTGCAAAGGTCGCGATCGAGGAGCCGGTCTATCCCGGTTTGAAGAACCTTTTTATGGAAGCGGGCTGCGAGTTGATGGGTGTCGCCGTGACTCCCGACGGGGTGGATCTTTACTCGCTCAAGCGCGCGCTCGATGCGGGAGCAAAGGTCATCGTCCTGACGCCATCGTTCCAGAATCCAACAGGTGCGACGATTCCCGCGGCCAGTCGCCGGAGCATCGTGAATCTGGCTCAGGCCGCCGGCGCCGTGATTGTCGAGAACGATATCTACAGCGAACTGGCCTATTCAGGGGGCGGCATTCCGCGATTGAAAGCACTCGACCCGAACGTGATCCTGCTGGGAAGTTTTTCGAAGATCGCGTTTCCTGGCATTCGCTGCGGCTGGATCATCGCGCCCCGCCCGGTGATCAGGCGGGTGACCGAGTTGAAGCAATTGGCCGATCTGCACACCGACCAGTTGTCGCAGGCATTTCTGCTGCGTTTCGCGGAATCCGGCCGGCTGGCGGCGCATCAGGCGAAGATGATTACGGCAGGTAGAGAGAGGCTGCGAGCGATGGAACAGGCTTGTCGCCGACACCTCACCGACTGCACTTATACGCTGCCCCGGGGCGGCATGAATCTGTGGCTGACCCTGCCTGCCGGGCTCGATTCGAGCGCCCTGCGCGGGCTGGCTCAGCAGGCTGGCGTGGATTACATGCCCGGCCGCTATTTTTCGATTGCGCGTCCGCTCGATAGCGACCTGCGCCTCAGTTTCGCGGGGCTCGAAACGGCCGAGATTCATCGAGGCATCGAGATTCTGGGCGGCGTCATCCGCGCCGCTAAAGGTTCACGTTACGAAGCGTCCAGGCCGACGCTGGCGCTGGTTTAAATCCAGGAAGAAAGGAAGAAACGAAATGCTGCTGAAAGACGAACAATTCCGGCTGAAGGTGGGTCTGGCTGAGATGCTGAAGGGCGGCGTCATTATGGACGTCGTCAACGCGGAGCAAGCGGTGATTGCCGAGAAGGCCGGCGCTTCGGCGGTCATGGCGCTCGAACGGGTGCCTTCCGATATCCGCAAAGAAGGCGGCGTGGCGCGCATGTCGCCGGTGAGCAAGATTCGCGAAATTATGGCGGCGGTTTCGATTCCCGTGATGGCGAAGGCGCGCATCGGCCATTTTTCCGAAGCGCGGATTCTCGAAGCGCTCGGCGTGGATTACATCGACGAAAGCGAAGTGCTGACGCCCGCCGATGAAGAACACCACATTGCCAAGCGCGATTTCTCGGTGCCGTTCGTGTGCGGCGCGCGGAATCTGGGCGAGGCTCTGCGGCGGATCGCCGAGGGTGCGACGATGATCCGGACCAAAGGCGAGGCGGGTTCGGGCAACATCGTCGAGGCGGTGCGGCATATCCGCACCATTGTGAAAGAGATGCGCATGCTGACCGTTCTGGGCAAGGAAGAGCTGGTACACGAGGCGAAGAATCTGGGTGCGCCGCTCGATCTGGTGGAGTGGGTGGCCGAGCATGGCAGGCTGCCGGTGCCAAATTTCTCGGCCGGCGGAATTGCTACACCGGCCGATGCCGCCCTGGTGCTGCACTTAGGCGCGGAGGCGGTGTTCGTCGGCTCGGGCATCTTCAAGAGCGAAGATCCGGAAGCCCGCGCCAAGGCGATCGTGATGGCCACCACGTATTACAAAGACCCGCAGAAGCTGCTCGAAGCCAGTGAAGGTCTGGGCATGGCGATGCCGGGGCTCGAGATTTCGAAGATGGCTGAAAGCGAGTTGATGCAGACGCGGGGCTGGTAGTGGCCGAGCGCCGGAAACGCGTGGGAGTGCTGGCGTTGCAGGGCGATTTCGAAGCCCATGAGCGCGCGCTCGAGCGGGCCGGCGCGGACGCGGTACAGGTGCGCACGGCCGAGGGGCTCGGGGAGATCGATGGCCTGGTGATTCCGGGCGGCGAGAGCACGACCATGCTCAAGCTGCTGAACTTCATGAATCTGATGGAGCCCCTGGGCCGCTTCGTCCGGGAGAAGCCTGTCTTTGGCACTTGCGCGGGGGCGATTCTGCTGGCGACGGATGTGCAGAATCCATGGCAGGAGAGTTTTGGAGTGGTGGATCTGACGGTGGAGCGCAATGGCTATGGGCGGCAGATCGACAGCCGGGTGGTCACGATCGAGCCCGAGGCCGAGTTTGAGCAGCGCGCGGGGGTTGGTAAGGTGGAGGCGGTGTTCATTCGCGCGCCGATTATCCGCCGCACCGGGCCGGAGGTTCGTGTTCTGGCCCGTTATGCGGGCGACCCTGTGCTGGTGGAGCAGGGACGGAATCTGATCGCGACATTTCACCCTGAGCTGACTGACGATTCGAGGGTACACAAATTATTCCTGAACAAGATTTGAAGCAGGTGCTGTTCGTATGCATCGGTAATACCTGCAGAAGCCCCATGGCCGAAGGGCTTGCGAACCATTACGGCAGTGACGTACTGATCGCGACCAGCGCCGGTCTCTCGCCAGTGACGATGGTCATGCCGGAAACCGTCGCGATCAACTCACGGCGGCCAAACGCCAATCGCGCGGTC
>JBDUBZ010000234.1:0-6594 GCA_040003745.1 Terriglobia bacterium | reverse complement strand
GCGGCGGTGATGATGTGGTTGCCCTTTTCGGCATACATCTCGGCCACGCCCTTGATGGCGAGGTTGTCGGATTCGGTGGCGCCGCTGGTGAAAATGATCTCGCGCGGGGATGCGCCGATGAGGTCCGCAATCTGTTTGCGCGCCTTGTCGACAGCCTGTTCGGCGACCCAGCCGAATTCGTGATTACGGCTGGCGGCGTTGCCGAAATACTTCGTGAAATAGGGAATCATCGCGTCGAGAACCCGCTGGTCCATCTGCGTCGTCGCGTGATTGTCGAGATAAATAGGTTGTTTCATTTCCTTCACTGCGTCGTTCACTGTGTCCTTCACTGCGAATCCTTCATATAGGCGGATGCACACCGGCCGGGCTGCGATTCGGCGATGCCGACAATGACACAGGCAACTGCGTCAGCCGCACGGCGGGCGACTCCGCCAGTTCCGTAATAGTGAAATTGTTCAAAACGTCGAGGATGGCCTCGTGCACGCGGCGCAAAGGCTCGCGAACCGTGCAACTCTCCGACTGATCGCAACGCCCGTGCTCCGTGAAGCAGTGCGTCAGGATTACGGGGCCATCAATGGCGCGAACCACTTCCAGTGCACTGATACGCTCGGCGGAGCGGGCCAGTTTATAACCGCCGTTGACGCCCGAGAGCGAAAGTAAAATTCCGGATTTGGTGAGTTTTTGCAATACTTTAGCGAGAAGTGGCACCGGAAGGTGATAAGCCTCCGCAATGTCCTTGGTGCTGGCCGAGCCGCCGGGCATGGACGCCAGGTGGCGGAGGGCAATCAACCCGTAATCGGCTTTTTTGGTCAGCTTCAGCATGTAAATCCAAATGTGGACCTTTTGAGTCCTCATTTAGGATAGCGCCACGCCACGAGCGAGTCAAGACGCCCTTCAGTCCGCCCCGTCCGAAAGCGGGATTTCCAGTTCCGCTCGTGCGACGCCCTAAAGAGTCTTCAGGTACTCGAGAAGATCATCCTTCTGAGCGGCGGGCAGATCGATTCCGTAGCGATGGCCCCGATTGCCGTTGCCCGGCACCGAGGTATCCACTCGAAACCCCACTCTCTCCGCCTCGGGACCGGTCGAAATGAAGCCAACATTGACAGGATCGAGAACGTCATACCCGCGATAAAAGACCTTTGTACGCTGATCTTCCGGCAGCAGCAGCTCACGAAGATTCGGCACCGAGCCATTGTGCAGATAGGGTCCGCGCAGCCAGATGCCATCAATCGGTACAGAAGAGTAACCATTGGTCTTGCGATAAGCCGTGAAGACGAAGGGCGGGGTTGTGAAGGTGTGGAATTTATCGATCAGCGCCGGGCTCACCGAATCGAGTCGGTGACGGTCCGTGCCAATCTCCGCGATATCTTCCACCTGCCCGATGCGCGCGCTCCCAAAGGCATGGCAACCCGCGCAGGCGGTCTGGAAAACGGTGGCGCCGCGGCCCGCTTTAGCCTGATCGACAGGGAACGGAAAGGCAGGCGGCTGGAGCTGCAGCAGATAATCCGTCACGGTCTGAAAACTCGCGGGGAGAATGGATTGCGGAGTGGCCCCCACGGCCATCGCGGCGGCGTGATTGCGCTGCGTGATCTGGTTGTTGTTGCCATCCCAGTGGAGCCACATGGATTCGCGGGGTTTCTGATTCCACACCTGCGGCAGGTCGGTGGTCCCGATGGTGTTGTCGTCCGGCATGTGGAAAACCACGAACTTGGTGGGATTGAAGGTGTCGGTACGGCCGCGGCCCTGAATGGGGCGGCTCTCCTGCCAGGCGTACTGCGCCTTCTGCTCGAGCAGCGCAACCTTCGTGGCGGGGATCACGGCATAGCGGTATACAAGCCCTTCGATCCAGGAGAACTGGTGCTCCTTTTCAATCGCCGCCATAATGGTGTCGGCGTTAAAGCGCGGGTTGGCGGCCGCAGCGTATAAGAAACGCTGAAAGCCCTGCAGGTCGAGCGTGTGGGCGGGGCCTCCCGGGACCACCACCTGTTTGGAATCGGCAGTCGTGCGATAGATGGCGGTGTGGCACAGCGAGCAGTTCGCTTCCACGGCTTCGTAACCAAAGACGCGTTTGGCCAGCCCCACCGGCGTATCGTGCCCGTCTTCCATGATGAAGCCGAGGGAGGCGTAGCCGCCGGGGCCAGGCGGCAGTTTATCCGCGAAAACGCTGGGCATCACCCGGAAGATCCAGTAAGGGATGCGGCTGTTGGCGCCGAGCCCGATGGCGGCGTACTTGTAATGCTGCTGCGCGTCCGCGTACTCCGTATCGGGCGCGTGGCGGAAGAGCGTGGTGTAGACGATCCAGCCACCCGCGATCAGAGCCAGCACCAAAATCGCGGTCACGATTCGCACCGCCATCGATAGATACGCGGACCGCAGACCGGCGCCGATACCGGCGAACAGATGCCCGATGTTGGCAGGGAGTTTATCTTCCAGCGGCAGCGCCATCTGGAGCAGTATGGCCTGCACCACGCAGAAAGCTGCATCCGAAGCGAGATAGCTGCCGAACGCGCCCTGGCCGCTCTGTACGCACCATGCCCAAAAGCACGCGGCGGCGAGTCGCGATACGATCAGCAGCCACGAATATCCGGGATAGCGCAGAGGCGCCACGGCCGCCGGGATATAGAGGATGCTGAGCGCCAGCACCATCATGCCGGGGGCGCGGTTCCAGACGGTGGGGAACCCGGGAGTGAGGCCGACCCCGACGTTCACGAAATCCGGGGCAAAGAGCTGCGAGGCTACGAAAAACAGATTAAAGACAATGCCGATCCAGACGACCCGGCTGAACCAGACCGCGGCTTTGTTCGTCATCTAAACTCCTGTGGCGCCAGCTTTGGCCACGGCGGCCTGGGGTTCGGCGTGGGCCTCGAGCGCGGCCAGAATTATGGGGAAGACATCGGTTGAGGCGTTTTTGCCGAAGATGCAGTCGATGTGCCCGTAACCGGGGATCACGTGCCTGTCATAGAGCTCTTTGCCATTGGCGTTGCGCAGCAGATCGAAAGTGATTTCGGTGCTCTTCGGCTCGAAGCACTCGTTATCGGCGCCGTGAATAAAGGTGATGGGGATGGCGAGCCGTTCGAGGTGCGGCAGATAAACGTTTTCGCCCGCGAAGTTCACCAGATGGCCCACATTGGTCAGCGTGGCCAGATGCTGGAACGCCTTCATATTGCCCACGCCGAAGGTTTCATACAGCGTTTCGTGCGTCAGCTCGTTGAGCTGCTCATGTTCGTACAGGGGCGCATACATGAAGCTGATGCGGTGACAGGTGAGGTTTTCGCAGCGGTCTTTGAGCTGCAGCGGGTAAAGCCTGAGGCCCTGGTCGTAAACTTTTTCGAGCAGACTTTCTTTGGTGGATGCGAACGCGCTCAGCGTGTTCACGCCGATGGCCTTGAGGAAGGAAGGCACGTGCAGCCCCGTCTTGATGTGTGTGGCGATGGGCGCAACGACATGGGTCGCGATCTGCGAGCAGACCGCCGCGCGCACGCCCTGCAGACCCGCGAGCATGGCCATGAAGAAGGTTGTCGAACCCCAGCAGTGGACCACCATTTCGACGTCGGGCGCGCCGGTGACCTCGCGAACCTTGTCGACGGCGGCCGGATAATCGTTCAGCGCCACATCGTCGCCGCAGGATTGCTGGCTGGCCGAAGGCAGCGCGATGGATTCCCGGTAATCGAGCAGCCACACGTCATAGCCGTGCGCGTAAAGATATTCAAGCATGTTGGTGTCGACGGTATCGAGCGAGAAGATCAGGCTCGAAACGCCGAGGCCATGCGAGAGAATGACCGGCCCTTTGGTTCCCCCCTGATAACGGGTCAGCAGCAGCGGAACGCCGTCTTTAGCGGCAAAGGGATAGAGCACGGGCGCGCAAACCCGGAGAGCCCGGCGTTTCCGGGGTGGGGCGTCCGGATTGAAGGCGGTGGTGTGGGCGAAGATGCCGCCGTAGGTTTCGAATAGAGTGCCCGCGAAGAATTGCCCGAAGGCCACAAGCGCCTTGAGGCGTGCTTCTTCGTTCGGAGCGTTGGTGACCTGCATGGTGGTCATCTGCTTCAGGAAATCGGCGGGCTCGATGTGCAGTACACCGAGGCCGGTCTGGCCGCCCGTTGTCTCCTGAAGCGTGATGTAGAGCGTGCTGGTGGCATGCCAGATATCGGTAACGAGGCCGTAGTGAACAATCTTGACGCCTTCGAAGCGCCACTCTTTGCCCTCTTCTGAGACAAGGGTCATCCGGTAGACCATGTTGCGCGTTTCGACGTTGAGCGGGTCCGCCACAAAGAGCTGGAAAAGGCCGTTCGATACAGATAACGGTTTTGGGGAGAGAGCCGGTGCGATGACGGTGCCGGACATGCGGGCCTCGTGACCGGGTTCCGTCAGCATGCGATTCACGTCATCCCCGCGAACCGTAAGGGTGAACTGGAACGCGTTGTCTGCCGTTGTGCCCAGCGCCGCGCCGGTGGTGTAGTTGGTAGCTCCCGAAGCCCAGAATCCTTTCATGGTTTCCGTGAACTCGACGCCCATGGTGGTGGCGGCCATCACTTTGGGTCTGGAGGGCGCGTCGTAATCGATCTTCCAGCCGCGGTCCTGCGCAATCAGGGCGCAGGTGCGCTCGGCGACAGCGGAAATGGTGAGTGACGGGTTGACGCCCAAAGGCACGGGAAGCACCGCGCCATCGTCGACATACAGGCCCTTATAGACTTCCGTTCCGGTGGTTCCGGCGAACACCTGACCTTTATGGTTAACAACGCCATCCGCCGCAGTCTCGCCCATAATGCAGCCACCGAGCGGGTGTACGCTGATGAGCGATTTCTTCTGCAGCGAATGCCAGGTGGGGTTGGGAGTATAGACACCGCCCAGAGGCTCAGTCGCGCGCTTAAGGTTGGCGCTGGCCTTAGAGAAGATGTCTTCGCTGCCAACTCCGGGCCAGGTAATACGCAGGCGGTCCCGATCGAGATACATCCGCCCGCGGCCATCGTCGTGGGTCATGATCAGGTAGGTCTGAGTGTTGCGAACAGCGCCGGCCCATGGACCCTCGACCAGGCTTTCGAGCTCGCGTTTCTTCTCTTCGATGGCTTCCTGAATAGTGCGGGGCTTGTTGCCGCCGAGCAGCGCCGCCGCGTCGAGAGCCGTGGGAAGCAGGGCGGCGATCGCTCCGGGAACCGAGCCTTCCTCAATCACCATGCCATCGTTCAGCACGGTCTGGTTGCGGAGATCGATCACGCTGGTGATACAGGGGCCAACCATCTCGCGATGCGCCGGATCGTGGCTGCCAAAGCCGATGCCGTTGATTTCGGTATCGGTGTTGTAGCCGAAGCCGAGCACGTCGCCATTGCCGGTGAAATTCGCGCCTGTTTTCGTCGAGAGCGGCAGGCCGTTGGCGGCCGAGCGCAGCAGGATTTCAGTGGAGCCGAGCGCGCCCGCGCCCAGGATCACGATATCGGCGGTGACGAACAAATCGGGTGCGCCGAATTTTTGTCGTCCCACGCCCTGGGGCTGATAGTAGATCCGCCAGCGGTCGCCATCGCGGGCCACATAGCGCACGCCGGCTCCCGTGTAGATCTCGGCGCCGAAGTTGACGGCGTCCGGCAGGTAATTCATGAGGGTGGTGTTCTTGGCGTGGAAATTACAACCCGAAACGCAATCGCCGCAGCCGATGCAGGCGGATTGTGGAACACCGAACGCGTTCACTCCGTTTGGCGGATCTTCGAACGTTACATAAAGAGGTGTGCGGTACCAGTTGGCGTTCATCGACTCACCCGAAACCTTGTGAGCCTCGAGCTTGGGCAGAGCGGGGTAGCTGGCGGGTACTGGCTGGGGGTTCAGAACTTTGGCAGCGTGCGCGTAACTCTCTTCGAGCAGGGCCGAATCGCCGCGGAAAGCCGCGGGCCACGCGGGGTCCTGAAAAACACGGGGCTCGGCACGCAGACCGACGTTCGCGTTGATCAGCGAAGTGCCGCCCAGACCGCAGCCGAGGACAACGTTGATATCGGGATTCACACGAAAGTCGAACATGCCCGTGGCCGATCCGAAATGGCCCTCGGGCGCGTCGGTCTGCATCTGCATGGCGGCGGCATCGAGGGTATCGGGATATTCGCCGGGCTGAATTTCTTCGCCGCGCTCGAGTACACAGACTCTGCTCCCGGCGCGTGCCATGCGCGACGCCGCAATAGCGCCTCCATAGCCGGAGCCGACCACGACTATTTCGTAATCCGGTTTAATTTGTTCGATGGGATAAGAGATTCGCGGCATAAATCCTATGGGAATTCCGAGTGTGGGAACTATGGTATGTAAGTCCGGCACTGAGAGTCAAATGAGGCCGGCGGATGAGTTTCCGGGGGAGTTACGATTCGGGCAAGTCTGTGGAAATTCAGGCGTTTCCGGGTGACCGCCATGGATAGCCCAGCCGAGCCGCGTGCCCTGGTAAATCGCATCTTTACTATCGGGCTTCGCGCCCCACTTGACCAGAGGGCAACGTCAGGTGGCACAGTGGCGCCGCGCGGATCAGCTGCGGGGCTTCGGGATCGCCCGCCTTCTGTAATCGAAGGAACTCACGGGCGTGGTGCTTGTACTCCGCGAGCATCGAATCGAAAGCGAGGAGCCGCA
>JBDUBZ010000233.1:0-6601 GCA_040003745.1 Terriglobia bacterium | reverse complement strand
GGGCGTTCAGGTAGCCCGCGGGAACCCCCTGTTTCGTATCGAATCTTTCCCACCGGACGGGCTGCTGGCTGAAATCGATCCGCCAGATCGTCCCCTGGAAGGTGGTGGCCCACACTTTGCCATCGGAATCTTCCAGAACGCTGCGGAATTCTTCTCCCGGCATCGCTAGCTCAGCCACCTGCGCCCAGTTCGCGCCCTGCTGCCGCAGCATGAACACCGCGCTTCGGCCGGCCGCAAATACAACATTGGTATCGCGCGCCGAAGCCGTCATATCGAAAATCGGTTTGGTGACCTTCAGAATATTTCGCCCCGCACCGCCCGACACAAGGTACACGCCGTGATCTGTTGCCGCCAGCAGATTGCTTTCAAATGAGAGCAGCGCCCAGGTTGCCTCGCCGATTCCCGGCACGGGCCGGAACTCGGGCCTGCCCGCAACCCCCACACTCATTCGAAACAAACCCTTGTCGGTGCCCACGTACATCGACCCGGCATGCCGGCTCATGCATTCGACGGGTCCATCCAGACCATCCGCCGGAGAGTAAAAGGAAAGCCCGGGATTGAACCTGCTGATCCCATTGAGACCCGAGAGCCAGACGCCGCCTTGCGAATCGGGATAAATCGCGGTTACGTAATCGCTCGCAAGACTGTCCGATTCCGACGAAACGATTCTGTCGACGCGCCCCTGCCGATCGATCACCAGAAGGCCACCGTGTCTCGTCCCGATTGCGATTTCGCCACCGGGCAGGTCGCTCATTGAATACACCACATTCTTCGCGAGGTAGGGCTCAGCCGCGCTGCGAAATGGTTCCACGCCCTGGTGGGTCAGCCGGTAAAGGTGCGTGTTGGTCGCGATCAGCGCGTGACCGGCGCCATCGCTTACCGCATCGTTCACAACGTCATTGGCGAATATTTCACCGCCCGGCACCGGCGTGAGGCTGCCGTGCAGCATCTTCAGCAGGCCTTTCCCCGCCGTCTGCACATGCAGCGATCCGAGCGCATAGAACGCCCTGCCGAATTTTTTCTCCGAACGCCAGACCTTTACGGAGCCATCGCCATTTAACCGGAAAAGACGGCGATAGGAACTGAAATAAATTCCCTCAGGGGTCGACAGAATACGCCATACCTGAGCGAAATCGCGGTCGGCTTCGGGTACCCGGTCTTTCAGCGAGACGAAAGTCGGAACCCCGTGGGCATCCGCCTTGAGAAAGCCGAATTCACCCACGCCGCCGATATAAACTGTGCCACGCTTATCGGTCGCGACCGAATAGACCATCGACTTGCCGGCGAGCGGAATCATGCGCCACGTCACCCCGTCGAACTCCAGCAGACCAGCCGTGTTCGCGAAGTACATAATGCCCCGCGTGTCCTGCGCTATAGCCCAGTTTTGGGGGGAAGCCCCCTCGGGCATTTGGTATTGCTGCAGAACGTAAGAGCCGGTCTCCGGATTGAAGCCGCCCGCACAGACGGCGGGAAAAATCAGAAGTAAGAACGCAGCGAAGTCTGTGGGCTTAACCCGGAACATATTACCCACAGATAAGGTTTCAACCCTGCCGTTTGAATTTCCGCAGAGTCGCGATTCCGAGCAGTCCCGCAAAAACCAGCGCCCCGTACACGGGCTCCGGAGTCACACTTTCGCTTGAACTGACGCTGTCGAAACCTGAATCGCCATCCGTCCCGAGCCCGTTAATATCGATGGTGGTCATCACGTTTCCATACAACTCCGCCACAGGGTGAAACTTTTTGCTCTGAAAGGGATTGGCCACGTCCACAAAGAGGGATTGCCGAGGCTTCTCATTCGTGCAGCCGTTACCCAAAAAGTCCGAATCGAGACAGTAGTTCTGCGTGATCCTCACATCCCCGAAAGGCGGATCCATCCCAAGGTCGGCGCCCGAACCCACCGGGCCGGGATCGATCAGGAAGTACCAGTCAATCACGTATTTCGCACTCTGCCCGGCGCTTACGGTAAATGCGGGAGCGGGATTCAGATTGGTTGGATTCTCCCGGCTGAACGCGAAACCCCCTCCCACGTTATTGGTGTTTGCGAACGGGGAAAGAATAATGTCTGTGGGCGTCTCTGATGCTCCAGAGCCCGACTTGGCAAATGTGAAATCGCTGAAGAGCAGGATGCCAACGGAGCAGGGGCTGGCCTTTGTCAGCCCTGAATAGTACGCGAGTGTGTTGACAGTGCAGGGCGACACCCCCGCGATGTCGGCACTCAAAGCCCCCGCGGTTGCAAGACCCAGGCATAGAATCAACGCCGATATCGAGTGTCTCATTACATGCTCCGATTTCTGAAGAGGGGACTGCCCCATCTGTCTATTAGCCTTCAAATGCGGGTCACTTGGCAATAGAGTGCGTACTGTACTATAGCGAGCATTTCACCAGACATCAAAATGTACGTATCAATCCATACGTTAGGGGCGCAGTTTTTCCTCCAGAAAGGCCGCTGCCGCCTCATAAGCCTGAAGCCAGTGCGCGTGCACAAGAAAATCGTGGATCTCGTCCGGGAAGACTAACTGTCTGGCCTCGACGCCCCGTTTCGTCAGCGCTTCGGCGAGCTGCACGGTCTCCGCAAATGGCACATTGCGGTCGTCGTCCCCCTGAATCAAAAGCACCGGAGATTTCCACGTCGCAATCGACGACATCGGTGACGATTCGAACGCCAGTCGCGCTACCGCCAGCCGCTGCTCCGGTTCATACACCGGGATTGGATTCGAGATCTCGAGGTTCCAGTCATGAACGCCGTGCAGGTCCACACCGGCGGCGAACATATCCGATGCCCGCGAAAGCCCGAGCGCCGTCAGATACCCACCATAAGACCCGCCCCAAAGTCCGATCCGCGCAGGATCCACATCGGCGCGCCCGCGAAGATAGACGCCGGCTCCCTTAACGTCGTTGAATTCGCTTGCGCCCGTGGGACCGAACTTCAGCGCCTCGCGGAAAGCCTCGCCATAGCCCACACCACTTCGGTAATTCACCGAGAGCACCACGAACCCCCGGCTCGCCAGATATTGATTGAACCCGTAGGCCTGGTGGTAGTACGACATGGAGTGCCAGCCCAGAAACATCTCGCGCCGGGATCCGCCATGGAAAAAAATCACGGCGGAGTGTTTGCCTTGTGCGGCATTTGCCGGTAAGAACAGCTGACCGTGGATCCGCATGCCGTCGCTCGCGGGAAAAACCACGGGCTGGGGTTCCGTCAGTGAGGCCGCGGGAAAGTCGGCCGGCATCGATTGCGGCGCCAGATCGGACGACCTGCCGTTCGCGAGAATCGACGCGCGCGCCGGGTCTTTCGCGCTGGAGCGCAGGAATGCGGTGCGGCCATCCGCGAGCGCTGCCGGAGACCATTCGATCTGGGTGCCGGGCGTGAGAAGCTCCGGTGCCCCAGCAGTGGTTCTGACCTTCCACAAATGACGGCGTTCGGAATCGTTCTGGTTTGAGGAATAGATCACCTCGCGCCCCCCGATGGCGAGCGTGGCATGCTCTACTTCAAACTGTCCAGGCGTCAGGAGTTCAGGACTGGCTCTCTCGGAAATGGCCAGGGAGTGCGCTGCGGCCAGTGAGTGCGCTGCGGCCAGTGAATAAAGATGCAGCCAGCCATCGCCCTCCCAGGGGAAAACGATCCGGCCGTCACTACTCCACAGAAGCTGGCGGCCCGACGCAATCGGCCAAAACACGCTGCCCATGCCGTCCCGCGCCCTGAAAACCTCCCGTCCCTGACCGGTCTTTACGTCCACCACCCGGATCGACCAGGGCTGGCCGGTCCGCTTCGCTCCGTACAGCGCACCGAGGCGGTTGGCCGGAATACGAATAAAAGCCAACTCGCTCCCATCGGGAGACCATGCTGGCGACTGATCGCCGTTCACGCTGGGATCGAGGTAGGTCAATGTCTTTGCCGTGGCGTCGTAGACCCCAATGAACGCATGATCCCCGCGCTCGCTCGCAAATGCCAGTTGCGGCCCGCCTGGTGCCCAGACCAGACTCGACGCCGTGCCCCGGGCATGCACCAGTTGCGCCGGCCTGGCGTTCGCCGAAGGTCCGGACGCCCAGATCTGCCCACCGCTGATCCAGGTGACCATCGAACCATCGGGCGACACAGCGGGCGAATGACCATCCCCCAGTTTGTGAGCGTTGGCCCGCGCGTTCGCGGTTGGCAAAGTCACGGTCCAGACCTCTTGTTTAATTCCCGCCGGATCGCTGCGCGGATTCGGCGATTCCCCCCGCCCGTTCTGGCCCCCGCCTCGCGTGAAAAACACGGCCGAGCTGTCGGCCTGCCAGTTGAGGTCTCCAATCTCCTGTCCATCGTCCGCCGAAAAGCTCGTGATCTGTTCCCCACGCCATCCCGCGCCCCGCGCCATCCAGAGGTTGCGCACTCCCTTTGCGTCCTGCACCCAAACCACAGCATCACCCCGGGGCGAGGCGGTCAGATCCGACGGGAACGGCGAACTCAGCACCTGCTCCAGCGTGAACGGCGGCGCTGCAAATAATGGCAACGCCAAAAGGCAAACCCGAAGAATTCGCACGATGTACGTGATTGTAGCGGCTTCCGGAGAACTCCTCTTGCCTCGGGCCCGCGCCCTGGGCCATATTGGTTTCAGGCGGCCAGATCTCGGTGGACCATGACAGCGGAAAATCCAGACTTTCTATATTTCACCGAAATCATAGGCATGCCCGTCTATGACCTGAAGCATCGTCGCATCGGGAGAGTGCGCGACGCGGCTATCGTGCCGCTGATCCATCCCGCGCGCGTCGATCGTTTTCTCGTAGGCGCGGGCGCCTCCTGGCTTTCGGTCCGTTACGATCAGATCGCTAAGGTCTCCCTGCGCGGCGGAATCAGTCTGTCCAACGAGAAGCTTTATCCCTACCACTCCGATGAATACATGCTCCGCATCCAGCGGGACCTGCTCGACCAGCAGATCATCGACGTCGATGGCCGCAAAGTGGTTCGCGTCAATGATGTGACCTTCGAAGTGAATCGCGGCGAACGCGATTCACTGGCGGTGCTCGAAGTGGATGTGGGTGTTCGCAGCATTTTCCGCCGCCTGCTTCAGGGAGTCGTGCCGGCGCGCTGGGTGCGGCGCGTGCAGCGCCCCATCTCGCCCAATTCCATTCGCTGGGAATTCTGCAGTATCGTCGAAGCCGACCCTTTGCGCCGCCTGCGCCTCAACATCTCGAACGACAAACTCGAGCGCCTGCATCCAGCCGATCTGGCCGATATCGCGGAAGAGCTCGGCCCGGCCGAACGCGAGGCCATCTTCGGCACCATCGACAGCGAAGTGGCCGCCGAGGCGCTGTCCGAAATCGATCCGAAGATGAAGACCAGCATCCTCGAAGCTCTCGAGCCCGAAGTAGCTGCCGATATTGTTGAAGAGATGTCGCCCGACCAGGCTGCCGATGCTCTGGGCGAACTCGAAGAAGAGACCACGGCTGAAATTCTGGAAGAGATGGAGACCGAGCCGGTGGAAGAGGTTCGCGAGCTTCTCGAATACGACGAAGATACCGCGGGTGGCATGATGAACACCGAAGCGATCGTGCTGCCGGAAGAGACCACTCTCGATCAGGCCATGGCGCGTCTGCGCGAGCATGAGGACCTGCTGGAGAACACGCACGTGCTCTTCCTGACCGGCGCCGCGGGACGTGTGACGGCCACGGTGCCGCTGGCCAGGTTGTTCCTTGCGGGGGGATCTACGCAGCTCAAGGCCCTTGCCACCGAACGTCTGATCTCGACCAAAGTCTCCGAGCGGCAGGACCGCGTGACTGAGCTGTTCGACAAGTACAACCTGCTGGCGCTGCCGGTGCTCGAAGACGATGGGAGCCTGGCCGGAGTGATCACGGCCGATGACGTAATTACGGTGCTTCGCCACAAATAAGAACATGCCACTTGATGAACAGCAGTTTCGCGACGCCGCAGATCAAGCCCTGACGAAGCTGCAGCGCGACCTCGAACGCGCCTCCGACAACCACGATTTCGACGTTGAGAGCAACCAGGGGGCGCTGTCGATTGAATTCGAAAACCCGCCCGCTAAATTCGTGGTGAGCCCGAATTCGCCCGTGCGCCAGATCTGGGTTTCGGCGCGCGTAAAGAGCTTCAAGCTCGATTGGGATGAGGCCCGTCAGACCTTCGTGCTTGGGAGCGATGGCCGCAGTCTGCATCAGTTGATCGGCGACGTCATAACCGAGCAGACCGGAGAATCCGTTTCTCTTTGAGATAAGCTGAGGCCCATGAGGACTTTGTTGTTCGTCGGTGCCGCCAGCGCGGTCGGCTTCGCACTCTTATTCGCCCAGACCGCGCCGGGCGATGCTCTTATCGAAGGTTTCAAACAGGTGGAAGTGTCGTCGGTCTCCGATGCCATGGAGCAACTGTATGGGCAGAAGATCTACATGCATCACGAGATGCGGCCGCTCTTCACAACCAAATTCGCAGGACCGGCAGTGACCGTCCTCATGAAGAAGGAAGAGCATACCGAAGGCTCTAAAGCGTCCCAGGGCATGCTCGATGCCATCGACAACGCGCCCGTCGGGTCGGTTTATGTGATGAAGCTCGAGGACGGCGCCAATATCGCCGGAATCGGAGGGCTGATGGCCACCGCCATGCGGGCGC
>JBDUBZ010000232.1:0-6606 GCA_040003745.1 Terriglobia bacterium | reverse complement strand
CTTACCGAGCTTGGCGTCGCTAATGAGCGTGTTGCCGCTGGGGAGCCTCTGCGCGGCGATGGGATGTTCGAGGCCTTCGCTGTAACTCCAGACTTCATCATGCTTATCATCCAGTTCCACCACGGTCTTTTTGGGATTGATGGTGAAGAGTACGTGGCCGTTCGGGAGCGACTGGACATCGTGGCCGCTCGAGTTCGGCTTCGTCCATAGGGTTCTGCCGGTGGGCCATTCCATAGCGACGATTTCGCCTTTTGGGCCATGGTCGGAAACCAGGATCGTCATTTGCGCCGGTTTGGCTTTAAGGATGCGGTCGAAATAAGCAAACGTGATCTGTTCGGCCTTCGCGGCGTCCGCCCCCTTAAAGCCATGCCCCGCGCCGGTGATGGTTTCGAGTTCGGCCGGTACTCCCGCGGCAATGAGACGCTCAACCATCCAAAGCGACTGCTCATAGGCCACGTAGGGGTCGAGCGTGCCGTGGATGGCAAGCACCGGCGCGGCGTTCGGCGTGACCCAGCTGATGGGGCTGGCTCTCTGGTGAATGGCGCGGTTGTGGTCGAGATCGCCGCCGAGGAACATGGGCAAAACAATGGCTGCGTCCACGCTCTTCGAATAACTCTGGGTGAAGTCGGAGGCTCCATATTGATCGACCACGCACTGCACACGGCTTGAGAACTGCTTGTTCGGGCCGGAGCCTTCGAAGTCGGGGACATCGGCGGTGAGGCCCAGGAAAAGCACGAGGGTGCCTCCCGCGCTGCCTCCCATGGCCCCGATGCGATCGGGATCGATGCCATATTTCGCCGCATTGGCTCTCAGGAATCTGACTGCGGCCTTCGCGTCTTCAACGGGGGCGGGGAACTGATGGCGGGGCGACAGCCGGTAACTCATGGTGGCGGCCACGTAGCCGCGCTCGGCCAGCTTGATCGCCGTGGGCAGATAACTCTGCCGGTCGCCGCCGCGGAAGCCCCCACCGTGGATCAGCAGTACCGCCGGCAAACTCGGTTCCGCGGGGCTCGCCGGGCGCACGATGTCCATAGACATGCGGGCGCCGACGTTTGAATATTCGATATCCGCGTCGTGTATGACGTCCTTTGGCATGGGTGGAACAGTCTGCGCGAGGGCCGGGAGGGAGGTCAGCAGAGAGAGGATCAAAGCACGTTGCAGCATGCCTCAGAGCGTATCAGGAGTTCTGGTGGATATCGGGGATCAGCTTCGCATGCGCAGCATCAGATAGAGGCCGGCAAGCGAGAACAGCGCATCGGGGGCCCACGCGGCGACCTGCGCGGGCAGATAGTTCACGTTGCCCATCTGTTCGAACAGCTGGCCTACTCCGAGATAAGCCATGGCGATGGCGATGCTGATTCCGATGCCGCCCATGGCGCCCCGGTTGCCCACCAGAAATCCAAAGGGAATGGAGATCAGCGCCATGATGAGGGCGAAGACCGGTACGGCGAATTTCTTGTGATACTGCACCTGCAGCTTGACGGTATCGAAGCCGCGCTCCCGCAGGTACTTTACATATCGGCCGAGCTCCAGATAGTTCATCTGCTGATTCTGTTTGGCGGCGATGAGAAAATCGTCGGGGCCTTCCGTGATCTCGGGAAAGCTGCCCACGGTGAAATTATTGACGTTGTGCTCGTCGATTCCGTTGATGTCGCGGACGGTGCCCTGTTCCCAGACCCATTGCTTAATGTTGGCCAGCCAGCGCGCGCGGTTGGCGTTAATCTGGCGGGTCAGACGGAAGGTCTTCGGATCGAGTTCGAATACCCATGGCTCGATCATCAGACGCTCGGAAGCATCGAAGCCGCGGTAATAGAAGATGCGGTAGTTGTGGATGATCCACTTGCGGTCGGGACGAAGGTAGGTCTGTGCGGGGCGGCCCTTGATCTCGTTGTGAATGCCGTCCTGTATCTGATTGGCGCGGGGAATCCAGGAATAATCGGCCGCAAAAAGAGAGGCGCTGAGCAAGGCGCTCATCATCAGAACGGGCAGACCGAGGCGGCGCACGCTGATGCCGCAGGCTTTGAACGCTGTGACTTCGTTGTTCTTGGTCATCACGCCGAAGGTCATCAGAACAGCCAGCAGCACGCTGATCGGCAGCGTTTCGTAAATCAGCAGCGGGGTGAGAAAGACGTGATAGACGAGAACCCTCGAAAGAGGAATATGGTTCTTGACGATATCTCCCAGCAGGTCGAAGAAATTGTAGACCTGCGACATGGTGACGAATGCCGCGAGCCAGAGGACGAAGTAGAAGATGAAGTTCGACAGGACGTAGGTGTCCATCAACTGAAATGCAACAAGACGCGGACCCCTGGGGGTACGGATCGGCTTCTCTGTCCGTTCCATCGAAAGCCTGCCGGTTATTTTGGTGAACCAGCCGGCAAGCCAGAGCCGAACGTGCCCAATCAGGTCGCGGTCGCCAGGCGATTCCATGCGGGCGATCATCACGATGCCGGCGAGACCAAAGAATGCGTTCGGCAGCCAGGAGGCCAGCTCCGCCGACATGGAATGCGAGCGCGCCAGGCTGGTGAGGCTGATGTACGCAAGGTAGTAGCAGAAAAACGAGAGGAAAATGGCCCAGACGTAGCCCGCCGACCGTCCCCCTTTGCGCGACGACGCGCCGAGAGGGATGCCCACAAGAGCCAGCATGACGCACGCGAAGGGCAGGGCAAAGCGTCCGTGAAGTTCAATGCGCGCGTCGATACTTTCCTGCGATTGGGGAGGCTGCGCTTTGATGAACGCCGCGAGTTGTTTCGTCAGCATCTCGCGGTAGGCATTCGCCCGTTGCTGCTGGGGCGGAGTCTGCTGCAGAACGGTGGAGGCCCGCGGCGCTAAAGAATGGATGGGGGCTTCATGAACACTCTCATCGCGCATATCGAGCTGAATGCGCCCGTGGGCCTGATCGGGCACGGCGATGGCTTCGCGCGCGAGGGTGATTTTGGGGCCCGTGGGCTGCTCCTTGAGGCCGTTCTTGCGCTGGGACGGGGGAGTGAGATCCGCGATGAAAACGCGCTCCCAGACGGGGGGACCAAGGCCGGACAGCACGTTATCGACATACAGGACCGTGTTCTCATTGCTGAACTGCTCCTGAAAAACGCGGGGGACCACTTCGGCCGTAATCTGCGACGGTCCGAGCTTGTTGCGCAGCTTATATTGCGCGCGAATCGCGAGCGGGTTCAGCCAGACGGCGCAGGCTCCCGCGACCAGCATGGCGAGGGAGGCGAAGATCAGGACTGGCGTTGCGACGACGCGCGAGGAGACACCGCCCGAGCGCATCGCGATCATCTCGTTGTCGCTCGACATGCGGCCGAGGCCGATCAGGATGCCGACAAGCACTCCAAAAGGGATGCTCAGCAGCAGGACCGGCGGGAGCGCGAGCAGGCACAACTCCAGAAACATGGGTCCGTTCCCGGAGCGCACCAGAAGCTCGACCAGCGGTGCGATGTTTCTCAGGAAGATCACGAATGTCGCAAGGGCCACAGCCAAAAACGAACTGGCGATGATCTCGCGGAAAACGTACCGCCCGAGAATCCTCATCGAGCGGAAGCGAGGGTCGGAGGCGGAACAATAGGCAATTTCTGTAATTCGTCGTCGATTTTGGTCAGTTCCAGATCGTCGATCAGAACGGACGGGGCCACCACGGTCACTTCAGCGGAGCTTGAGCCATAGCCCAGAAGGGCGAACACCTCGCCATTTTCGAGGTAGTCGAAGGTGTTGCTGTCGTCGCCGGCTACGAGGATGTCCTTAAGCGAACGGGCATTGAGGCCGCGCAGGCGCACGCCGCGGATCTGTTCTTCGTGACCATCGGTATAGAGGCGAAAAACGTGGAGCGGCATACTGATCGCGCGGCCGGAGCCGCCGGCGCTGGCCAGCATTTTGCGTGCTTCGGCAAGCGACGCGGTGGAAGGAAAATCCATTTTGCGGATGATGATGGCGTAAGGAATTCCACGCTGCTGGCAGAGGTCGATCATCTTCCTTCTGATGTCGGTAAGCGAACTCGTCTCACGCGCTTTGACGATGAGGTTTGTCGGAATGGGACCGCCGCCCGTTAAACGCGCTCTGCCATTCGATGCGTTGTAACCGCGCACTGGTTCACGGGTTCGCAGGAAATCCTTCAGGATGCCTTTTTCAACGAGCGAAACGGTGGTGGACTGGACACCGTCGTCGTCCACATCCTGCTGGCCGAAAAGAGGCAGTGTGGGGTCGTCGATGACGTCGAAAATCTCGGGCATGATACGAACGCCGCGGCGGCCTTCGAGATCGGTCGCCAGGACCTGGCCGCCAGGGCCGCCAGACGTGATGGGTTTACGGGAAATGTGCAGGTTCCGGCCCAGCACCTCGGCCATGAGCTGCGCGGAGGCCATCCCTTCGAAAAGAATGGGCCCGGTATAGCTGTCGCCCTGAGGCGCGGCTGCGAGTTTCATGACCTGTTCGCCCACGCCGCGAGCGGCCTTGACGAGATCCGCCTCAGGGAACATTTTAGAGATGTTGTCGGTGTAAAAGAGCGCGAAGTCGCGCACGATCATGCCATCGGGAGCCTGTGCCGACGCGCGGATCTGCACGGAACCCAGGCCGCCGGGTTCCCGAATTTCAGTGCCCTCGGAATTGACGAACCGATGCAAGCCGTCAAGGGCGGTGTATTCGACGAGCGAGGTCCGAAGTGCGGGGAACTCGTTGAATATCGTCGATACGCGCCGGGTCCGGTCGTTCCAGGTCTTGTCGTCGAACTGGAAGGGCGTATAGTCTTTCAGAAGGGTGAATTTGGGAGCGGGTGAAAAGTCGGAAAGCTGATCGTTCAGAGTCACGCTGCGCAAGGCGGATTTCTTACGCGCAATGGTTTGCAGAGAGCCTTTGTAGGCGGAATCGGTGGCGAGCCAGAGGTACTGACGCAGGACGAGTGGATCGTCATCCAGGGGAAAATTCCGCAAATCGTAGCGGGCGCCGCCGAGGCCGCCTCCCGCAAAATTCGAGTTATCGAATTTGTAGTCGCCCACGCGGATAGCGACCTGCGGAATGCGGTATTGCGAATTGGTGGATGAGATCAAACCGCCGAGCGTAGCGGCAGCCGACCACATGTGGCCGTCGTCGATTGAGTAACTGACGAAGTAAGGCTTATCGAGCTCGTTCAGCTTCAGGGTGATGGAGCGCTTCAACTCCGCATGCATGGCATCGAAAACGGGATCGGGTTGAGCGGCCCCAAGGGCCGACATGCTGAGGAGAAAAGCCGCCGCGGCGCGTCCGATCATTGTTGTTCCCCTTTCAGAGGCGACGGAAGCAGCGGCAGCAGATCCTGAGAGGACGCGCTCTTCTCGATTTCGATTTCGGAGACAAGGATGGCCGGCGAGACGGCCGAGACGGGAACGTAGCCGGATTCGGCTCCGCAATAACCATTGAACACGGATGACTTATCGGACGTTGCGAGTATTTTCGAGAAGCTGGCCAGAGGCGTGCCGACCATGTTGGCGCCGCGGATGAGTTCGTCCGGACGTCCATCGGCGAAGATGCGGTAAACGATCAGCGGAATCACGCTGAAAGCCTGCAGGCCCGCGCGGCCCGTGGTGGTAAAGCCGCTGGTGATGTCTTCGAAGTAAAGGCCGTACGGTTTATTTTGCTTCTTGATCTCATCGATCAGCATTTGTCTCAGCTTGCTGTCGGAAACCGCACGGGTGCTTGAAACGATGAGGTTCGATTGTCTCGAAACCACTTCGAGGCCCGGCTGCCGTCGGCCATGTCCGTTGGAATGATCGAAGCCTTCAATGGGCGAACGCGACATGAGGAAGCTGCGCAGAATCCCGTTCTCGACGGCTTTTACGGGTCTGGCCATCACGCCTTCGTCGTCGTACTCATACCAGCCGTTCAGATCGGTGCCTGCGATCTTTTTCATGGTGGGATCGAAGGTGACGGAGAGAAATTCCGGGAGGATTTTCTCACCTACGCTCTTGGTGAAAGTCTGGCCTTCCGCTTCGTCCTTTTGCCGGTGCCCTTCAATTCGGTGTCCGAAGATTTCGTGGAAGAAGACGCCAGAGGCGCGGCCGGAGAAAATGGCGGGACCTACAAAAGGCTCGGCGATAGGGGCGCCGATCAGCGCTTCGACGTTTTCTCCGATCTTCTTGACGGTGGCGCGGACCTTCTCGGCGGAAGGCAGGCCGGTGGCGTCGAAGGCCTCAAAAGTCTCGGCATCGAAGACATCCATACCATCTTTGGCTTTGGCGGAAGCGGAGATCAGGATGCGGGCAAATCCGCGGCCGTGCTGGACGCGGGTTCCCTCGGTATTCACAAAGAAACGATTGTCGGCCTGAACGGAGACGTGAACGCTCGACGACAGCAGATCGGGATAATTACGGAAGTCTTTCGACCATTCGCGCACCATCTGGGTCCAGTGGGCGCTGTCATACGTATCTTTATAGACGCCTTCGGTGTGAACGTAGCTCTCTTCGGTGTCGAAATCGGCGGATTGATCGCGGTCGGCGGCCTTGACCTGCTGGCTCGTTTTAATGCGGATGAGGCGGTCGGCGGCGGCGCGGTAGACGCGGTCGGTTTCGAGCCACATGCGGGGCCGCAGCGCTCCCGGAATATCGTCGATCGATACGGGCGTTCCGGAAGTGAACT
>JBDUBZ010000231.1:0-6607 GCA_040003745.1 Terriglobia bacterium | reverse complement strand
AGCAATTCGGGCGATACCGTATGCGGGTCCCGCCAGGGAAGGGGAGGCAGCCCGCGCGGCCACGCGGGAGAGGATATCTCCCGCGATGCAACAGGTGAAGACAGTACTGGAGAAAGTTCCATGGTTCGGCCTCTGCTACGCTCCCGCTTTCATTTCGAACTCGGGATAGGCAAGCTGGCCCATCTCGGGAATGTCGAGACCCTCGAGTTCGACCTTCGCGCCAACGCGCTGTCCCATGAGAGCGTGGATGACCAGATTTACCACAAAGCTCATCGAGAAAACGAAGCCAATCAATGTTGCGACGCCGATAAGCTGCGCCACCAACTGACCCGCGTCGCCATAGAACAGGCCCGTGACCGATCCGTTCACGCCGTTCCAGGAACCACCGTAGTTGCTCTTGCCGTCGGCAAACAGCCCCACTGCGATAACGCCCCAGATGCCGTTGACGCCATGGACCGAGATCGCACCGACCGGGTCGTCCGTTTTCATCACCTTATCGACGAATTCAACCGCGAGGCAGACCAGAACACCGGCAATCAGTCCGATGATGCAGGAACTGATGGTATTGACGAAGCCGCTGGGCGCCGTGATCGCCACCAACCCCGCAAGCAGACCGTTGCCGGACATAGAAGCATCGGGCTTCCCATAGCGCATCCACATGTAGAACATTGCGCCGAAGCCGCCTGTCATGCCGGCAAGCATGGTGTTCACCGCGATAGAACTGATGCGGAGACTGCCGTTGCCGGACGCTCCGAGCGTCGAGCCAGGGTTGAAGCCGAACCAACCAAAGGCAAGGATAAAGCAGCCGGTCAGGACGATAACGATGTCGTGCCCGACAATGGCGTTGGGTTTCCCGGTCCGGGTGTACTTTCCGATGCGCGGTCCAATAATCATCGAGAGCGCGAGCGCGGTGATCCCGCCCACTGCGTGTACCACACCGGAGCCGGCAAAGTCTGCATAGCCGTGACCCAGTCCGAAATTCGAGCCGAGTGTGGCGAGCCAGCCGCCGCCCCACGCCCAGTTGGCGAACAGCGGATAGGTGAACGCGCCCATTATGAACGACGACACCAGGAACGCCGAATACTTCCAGCGCTCCGCCGCGGAGCCCGTGACGATTGTGAGGGCCGTATCCATGAAGACCATCTGGAATAGAAACACGACCATCACACCGACGTCATAGGTTCCGCCCTGGGTGAGGAACAACCCGTGCTGACCGAACATTCCGAACGCTTTGCCGAACAGCGAGAATCCCCATTCGGCATTCAGCGGCGCGGCCCCTCCCAGATTCCCCACGCCTCCAACCCCGCCCATCTGAATGGCGAACCCTATTAGATAGAAGGCGAGCATGCCGATGCCGTACACCATGAAATTCATCATCATTGTGTGATTGGCGTTTTTCGCCCGGCAAAGACCTGTTTCGACGATCGCGAAGCCGGCCTGCATGAACATGACCAGAAACCCAGCGATCAGGGTCCAGACAAAGTTTATGGCAACCTTGTTCTGACCGATCTGGTTCAGGGTGTCCGCGACGGTTAGCCCTTTTTTAGCGTCGCCGACCGAAATGTCCGATACGTTACCGGTCAGTCCGCCATCCGGGTCGCCTTTGATGCGAACCTCCGTCTTCGGCGTGTCCACGTTCTTAAGGTCGTCCGTGGTGATTGGCGCCGAGGCCGTGGCTGCGGCCGGGGCTGGCGCCTGTGCGTGTGCCAGGCCGGCGATAGACGCGAAAACAATGATCGCGCTGATAAGTCTGGGTCTGCTCACTAGTCCTTCCTCCAGATCACATTTTTTAGGTACGCGGGGTTCAGAAGCCCGATAATGCCGAAAAGGCTTACCGCGATTCCAAAAAGCACGATTCCCATTCGGGCGCCCACACTCTGTGCGAATCCGAGGCTGAGCACCGCAATTACGAAGCCCAGCAGTGTCACCAAAAGTCCGGCAATGGCCATATCTGTTCTCCTCCGACTATCCTTTTTCTTCCCAGGGCTTGCACTTCAGGAAGAGCATTAAAGAAAGCCCCAGTAAAGCGAGGCCCACCACCACAAAAATGTAATTGATATCCGCCGCGAGGCCTGCCGAAATACAGACGAACGCGACCAGAAACAATGCCACACCCTGCGCCTGCGTTGAATTAGCTCCCATCGTTCACCTCGAAGTAAAATTTTGAATTCGTTGCGTTGGCACGAATGCCGAACCGCTTAAAGAACGGATTCGCCGCGCTCATCGCTGCGGATGCGAATCGCTTCCACGACGTCGAAAACGAAGATCTTGCCGTCGCCTATTTTTCCCGTTCGTGCGGCTGCCGTAATGGCGGCAATGACGTCGTCGAGCCTGTGATCGGAGATCACGATTTCGATTTTGGCCTTGGGAAGAAGGTCAACGTTGTATTCCTGGCCCCGGTATATCTCTTTGTGGCCCTTTTGCCGGCCGTGCCCGCGAACTTCGCTGATTGTCATGCCGTCGATCCCGATGGCGGTCAGCGCGTCTTTGACATCGTCCAGCTTGTAAGGCTGTATTATTGCTTCGAGTTTCTTCACCTATACCTCCATCAGAATGTCGTCACGGCGCACCAGCAACCGATTCAGAAGTTTAAATGTGCAGGACAGGAAGACCGGCTGCTGCTCCGCGGCGCCCAAAGGAGTGCAGCGGTCGATTTGTCCCGATTCACTGACGGGGTGAAGTGTCACGCCACAGGGCTGCTGCCCTGGGCGTGAACCCATTCTGCTATACAGAAATCGATTTCGTAAATTCTAATTTTCTATATATGAAATAGGAAGTTTTTATCATGCAGGCCTGGCATGCCATGGGCCGGTCGCAATCCACTTCCTGCCCGGAAGGTGCCGTGGCCCTGCTGGCAGTCTGTTGTATAATTCAATTTCCCTGTCAGTATCGATTCCAGAATCAGTCCAGAAGAGAAGATAAATGCCCAAACGTACTTTCCAGCCGAATAACCGTAAGCGCGCCAAAACGCACGGCTTTCGGACTCGCATGAAGACCGCCGACGGCGCTGCCGTGATCTCCCGGCGCCGCGCCGCAGGGCGCAAGAAGCTGACCGTCAGCTCTGAGAGGTAGTCCGGATCGCGCCCGAAAAGCTCTCCCCCGAAGCGAAAGCGGGCTTTCCCAAAAGTGTCCGGCTGCTTCGCTCCAGCGATTTCCGAAAGGTCTATGATCAGGGGACTCGATACACCTGTCCTTACTTCGCCGCCTTTTGTCTCGCCAATCTGGCGGGCGAGGGCCCTCGCGTCGGCTTTACGACACCCAAAGCGCTCGGAAAAGCAGTCAAACGCAATCGTATTAAGCGCCGCGTGCGGGAGGCTGTCCGCCTGGAACTGGCGACACTGAAGCCCGATTGGTCCATCGTATTCAATCCCCGCCGGAAGACACTCGATTGCGTCTTCACCGAACTTCAGGCGGAAGTAAAGCGTCTGTTCATACGGTGTGGTCAACAGTCGCAGGCCGGGGTATCGTCCTCCTCCTCGCAGGCTACAAGCGATTGATTTCGCCGCTACTACCGTCCGCCTGCCGCTTCTATCCGAGCTGTTCGGATTACATGCGGCAGGCTGTTGAAATGCACGGGCCGGCGCAAGGGGTCTGGCTTGGTTTGAAGCGGCTGGGCCGCTGCCATCCGTTTCACGAGGGCGGCTTCGATGCCGTCCCGAAACCCTGAATCTCTAATCCGAGTCTGAATGAGCTCTCCTACACCTCCGAAAAAATCGGGCAAAGAATTATCGAACGAAGTGCGCATGCTTCTGGCATTCGTGCTGATGGGGCTGATCCTGCTTGGCACACCGTGGGTCTACCGGCGGCTCGGCATCGCGACGCCGCCACCGAGCACTGCCGTCCCTTCCGCAGTACAGACACACAAGGAAACGCCTCAAGCTGCCCCGGCCTCCAACCCGGGGCCCGCCGCTTCCGGCGAGCAGCACGACCAGACTGCCCATGGATCGATCGCCGAATCGAACGAGCGGGAAACGGTGATCGACACCGACCTTTATCACATCGTTTTTTCGAATCGCGGCGCGGTGGTGAAGAGCTGGACCCTCAAGAATTTCAAAGACAGCGAGAAGAATCCCCTCGAACTCGTCAACCAGAAAGGCGCGGCAAAGGCCGGCTATCCGTTCTCCTGGCATTACCGCGGTCAGCAACCTACCTCCGATCTGAACAAGGCGCTGTGGGTTGCAAATCCTTCCGGCGATGGCCTGTCGATTGAATTCCAGTTTTCTGACGGAAGAACTGTCGCGAAGAAGAGTTTCGTCTTCCAGCGGGACGGTTACATGGTGCAATATTCCGACAGCGCCTCGCTGGGCAGCGCCGGCATTCCGCATCTGGTTGCCTGGCGCGCGGGCTTCGGAGACATGGCCGTCAATAACGCGAACGGCCATCAGGAAACCATCCATTTCGATTCCGAGAAGGGCAAGCTCGTAACCGAGTCCGCCAAATCGGCCAAGAACGGCCCCCAGCAGGCCGATGGCCTGTTTTCTTTCGCGGGCATTCAAGATCAGTACTTCACGCTCTCGTTTCTTCCGCCGCCGAACACACCGGTTCAGACCACAACCTTCGACGATCTGGTGCCCTCGCCGGGGGATGCTTCCGACCAGCCTTTCCCCGGTGTCGCGGTGGGCGGCAATGCGCGCAATCAGCTGAGTATGTACGTGGGCCCCAAAGAGCTGAGCGCGCTGCGCAAGGTGAATCCCAACCTCGAGAACATCATCGACTGGGGATGGTTCGGCATTATCGCCAAGCCGCTGTTTCAGGTGCTGCAATGGATGACCACCGGCTTCGTACACAACTACGGCTGGTCGATCATTCTGCTCACGCTGATGATTAACGTCGCGATGTTCCCTCTGCGGGTCGCGAATCTGAAATCGATGCGGAAGATGCAGATGCTGCAGCCGGAACTGGCTGTCATCAACGAGAAGTACAAAGGCGTCGGCATGAGCGATCCCAAAGCCGCCCTGAAGCAGCAGGAGACAATGGCTCTCTATAAGGTTCACGGCGTGAACCCCATGGGCGGGTGCATTCCCATGCTGATCCAGATGCCATTCCTTTATGCCTTCTACCGCGTACTGTCCGTGACCATCGAACTGCGCTCGGCGAGCTGGCTCTGGGTGGGAGATTTGTCGCAGCCCGAGCACTTTGCCATCCGGCTGCTACCCATCATTATGGTGGGTTCCAGCTTCCTGATGCAGAAGATGACACCTATGGCCGGGGGCGATCCCAGCCAGCAGAAAGTCATGCAATTCATGCCCCTCATGTGGGGCTTCATGTTCTGGTCGGCATCGAGCGGACTGGTGTTATACTGGCTTTCCAGCAATTTGATGCAGATCGCTCAGCAGTGGTTTTTCAACCAGACTTCACCGCCGGTTTTGTCCACGGCGACTGCACCCAAAAACGCTATTACTTCAAAAGACGGGAAGAAGCGGATTTGAATCCCAAGTATTCGGTTAACGAAACCGGCCCGCGTATCGAGGCTTTTCTGGGGCAGTTGATCGCCGCGGGCGGTTTCGAGCTGACCTTTGTCCTCGAAGCGGGGGATCAGAGCAATCCGGATTTCGAAAACCCGGATCTCACGGTCAAATTTTACGGCAACGACGTCGAGCTGCTGCTCGCCAACCGGGCGGAACTGCTGCTCGCCACCGAACTGGTGACGCAGGAAATGCTGCGCATGCATTCCGACGATCATTCGCGCGTTGCCTTCGACGCGAACGACTACCGGGCGATTCGCATTGAAGAGCTTCGCATCAGCGCGCTTGCCGCCGCCGAGAAGGTCAAGCATACGGGTACGTATTTCCGGTTCAATTCAATGAACAGCCGGGAGCGCCGTATGATTCACATCGCTCTGCGCAATGAACCGGCGGTACGCAGCGAAAGCGCTGGTTCCGGGCCGCAGCGCGGCGTGGTCATTTACCCCTCGTCAATGGCTTCGATACCGGATCTGCCACCACTGCCCATGCCTCCTCCTCCAGGCCGCGGCGACCGGCCGGAGCGTGGGCCCAGACCTGGAGGGCGCTCTGGCGGGCGTCCTGGCTTCAGCGGCCCTCGCCGCCCCCGATAAAGCTGAATCTCCGCGACACGATTGCCGCCATTTCCACTCCTCCGGGCAGAGGAGGTATCGGTGTCGTTCGTATCTCCGGCCCGCAAGCCGCTCCCATCGTTTCGAAGCTGATCGCCTTGCACTCGGAATTGCGCCCGTGGACCGCCGTGCTGGGCCATCTACAGGACGAGAGCGGCGCGTTGGTCGACGAAGTCATCGTGACGTACTTCGCGGCGCCCAGATCCTATACGGCCGAGGATGTGATCGAAGTCTCGTGCCACGGCGCGCCGGTGATCCTGCGGCATTGTCTGGAACGGGCCGTGCGGGCTGGCGCGCGCCTTGCGGAACCTGGCGAATTCACGCTGCGGGCCTTTCTGAACAGCCGCATCGATCTGCCACAGGCCGAAGCCGTGCGGGACCTGATCGACGCGACCACACTCTACCAGGCGCGAGTGGCCGCGCAGCAGACGCAGGGCTCGGTTTCGCTGCTGCTTGCGCCCGTGAAGGAACAACTGCTGGAGTTGATCGCGCTGCTCGAAGCCGGGATCGATTTCGCCGAAGACGACATCAGCG